>CAJOLS010000152.1 GCA_905235535.1 uncultured Bacteroidales bacterium | reverse complement strand
GGTGCGGATGCGGTTCAGCGTCCGGTTGAACTTGTTGCTGTCCTTGAAGCGGAAATTCAGTTCTCCGTCCTCCAGCGCATCCATCATATACGCCACCTTTCTGATATCCTTCCGGCGGGTACGGATGGATGCCAGCACCGCCACCACTATGGCAACGGCGATACAGAGCAGTATGACATATTCATTACGCATAGTTATACAGATTCTTCGCTGCGCTCAGAATGACAAATGTCATCCTGAGAGAGTGACAGTGCTGTCATTCTGAGGGAGTAAAACGACCGAAGAATCTATAACCCATACTTTTTCAGTTTTGCATACAGCGTGGGCCGGCTGACACCCAGCATTTTTGCTGCGGCGGAGATATTGCCGTCCGTCCGGTCCATCGCCTCCCGGACCAGCCGCTCTTCTTCCTGTGCGTTGTGCAGGAGATTCCCGGTCAAGCCGGGAATGACACTGCCCAATCCCGTCATGCCCGGCTCTCTTCCCGTCATGCCCGACACCGATCGGGCATCTATGTCCTTCGCCGTCAGATTCTTCGCTTCGCTCAGAATGACAGGGGCTTCGCTCAGAATGACAGGGGCTTCGCTCAGAATGACAGTTTTTTCAATAACATTCTGCAGCTCCCGGATATTGCCGTTCCAACGGGCGCTTTCCAGCACCGCCTTCGCCGAATCGTCCAGCCCGGAGACAGCCCGGTGATACTTCTGAGCATACTGGCCGATAAAGCGCTCCGCCAGCGGAACGATGTCTTCTTTCCGTTCCCTCAGCGCCGGGAGCGCAATATGAACGGTGTTGATACGATAATACAAATCCTCGCGGAAACGGCCTTCGCGCACCAGCTGTTCCAGGTCCATATTCGTCGCGCAAATCAGGCGGATGTTCACGGGAATGGCCTGGGAACCGCCCACCCGTACCACGCTGCGGCTCTGAATCACCCGCAAGAGTTTCGCCTGCAGATGCAGCGGGATATTGCCGATTTCATCGAGGAACAGCGTCCCGCCATCGGCCTGTTCAAACTTGCCCACGTGGTCTGTATGCGCATCGGTGAAAGCGCCTTTGACATGGCCGAAGAGTTCGCTCTCGAACAGCGTCTCCGTGATGGCACCGACATCCACCGCCACCATCGGCTTTCCGCTGCGATGGCTCCGGGAATGAATCTCCCGCGCCAGCACATCCTTGCCGGTACCGTTTTCGCCGGTAATGAGTACGGTGGCATCCGTCGGGGCAATCTTATCCACCGTCTTCCGGATGGCGGCCATCGGCCTGGAGGCGCCCCAGAACATGGGACCCCCGATCTGGTCGGGGGTGACGCCGCCCGTCATGCCCGACCCGTTTCCCGTCATGCCCGACATGGATCGGGCATCCCTCCCCATCGCCTTCCGGGCCTTGTCCCTCGCCGCAGTAAGGACCTCGATGAGTTTGTCATTGTCCCAGGGCTTCACGATGAAGTCGAACGCCCCGCGCTTCATTCCTTCCACGGCTATCTGAATATCGGCATAAGCGGTGAACAGCACCACTTCCACCTCCGGCACCATCTTCTTGATCTCCCCTGCCCAGTACAGTCCCTCGTTGCCGGTATTGATGGATGTGTTGAAGTTCATATCCAATAGCACCACGTCCGGCCGGAAGCGTTCCAGCGCAGCCACCAGGGTCACCGGCGAAGCAGCGTCTCCACTTCCGCGAAATGCATCGGCAGCAATATCTTCAGTGCCTGGCGGATCCCGGCGTTGTCATCTACAATCAGTATCTTTCCTTTCTTCGAAGCCATATTCGAATCCGAATTTACGCATTATTTCCCGTATACGCAAATGTGGCCCTGATTACTCTTTCTTGAGTTCTACTGCCGGATTGGTCTTCGCGGCTTTCAGCGTCTGCCAGAGGACGGTCCCGAAGGCGATGGTCAGCGAAATCAGGGCGGCCAGCGCGAACACCCATCCATATCCTTCAACACGGTAGGCAAAGCGCTCCAAGTACACTCGGGAGGCCCAGATGGCCAGCGGAATGCCCACAAGGCAGGCCACGCCTACAAGAATCATATAGCTCCGGACATTCCTCCAGGTTTCGTGCGTCACATCAGAACCGAAAACCTTCCTCACGGCAATCTGTTTGGTGTTTTCATCGGCAAACCAGGTGCTCATCGCCAACAGGCCCAGCAGGGAAATGAGTACCGCAAGGACCGCGAAGAGTTCCACTAAGCGCAGCGTTCTCTGAACAGGTGCCAGCATCTTCTTGTTGATGTCACGCACAAAACCATACCGCCAGGCCGGTTCTTCCACACCAGCCGTTTCCAGACGATATTCCCGGTAAGCCTGCCGGATGCCTTTATCGTACGATTCATCCTCTCCTGTGGTGCCGATAAGCATACAGTTGGCATACCTGAGTTCTTCCACCCGGGTGACGATGACGCCGCCATTCGGATTCTGACTGCTCTCGGAGGCTGGCCGGGCGGGGAAATCCGTCACCACACCGCCGATGAACTCCGGCTGGGCGCCGTTCATATTGATTCTCCGGGGAAAGACGGTGGACGTATCCGATACTGCGGCCGCGTTGAAGGCGCTGCGGCTCATCCAGAGCGAATGCGTCAGCGCGGATGGCCGAAATCTTCCTCCACCTCCAGTCCCAGCAGTTTGAAATAGGTGGAATCGCAGAGGATGACGGGCATATCCACGCGATGCTCCTCGTCCACCTGTATCCCCATCGTCATATTGATGAGCCCCGGAATACCGCGCCCTACGCCTGCCTTTGTCACAAAAGGCAGCTGCTCCACCTTGTCCTTGAAAAGCTTCATGGCATCATAGTTCTGGGCTGAGTACTCGATGTAGTAGCGGTTCTCCGTGGCGGCGTGCATCGGCCGGGTGAGCATGTGGCGCATCTGCACTTCCATCACTATCGCCAGGGCAATCAGGAGGACGGAAAGGATGTTCTGCACTACGATGAACACCTTACTCATTACCATCTTGTTACGGCGCCGAAGGGTTCCCTTGATGACGTCGATAGGTTCGTAACGCGAGGCGATGATGGCCGGAAGGAGGCCGCAGACGGTGCCTATGAGCAGGATACCGGCGATATACGCCAGGATATACCCCGGCGTCATCATGAAGGAGAGTCTTACGCTGGTATCGCCTATTCCCAGCATCAGCTCGTCCGGGTCGCTGGTGGAGACCAGGCTGTTCATCATCGGGACCAGAAGATCGGCCAGCAGAAGTGCAGCCGCAAAACAAACGGCAGTGAAGGCCACAGATTCGCCGATGTATTTCCAG
>CAJOLS010000151.1 GCA_905235535.1 uncultured Bacteroidales bacterium | reverse complement strand
GATGTCCAGAAGGTCCACCCAACCGAAACTCAGAAAGCCGAATATGCCCAGCACATTTGTCATAGTCTGCAAAGATACGCAATTTTCGCTTTAATCCATCCATCAGCGCTTTTTATAGCAATAGCCCGCCTGATTCCACAGCGGCATCTCGCGGGCCGATACGATGCTGTAGAAGCGGTCGAAATCGGCCTGGAACGCCTCCTCCGTGGGCCAGTCCGTGTGGCTGTTCCAGGCACGTTCCCAGATGCCCAGGGCCTTGGGAAGCATCTGGTAGGTGGCCTGGTCAAAACTGCGGATATTCTCCGACCACAGCAGGGCCTCGGCCCCTACGATGTTCTCCGGGTGCTCCAGCGCCACCTCATCGCAGATATTCCACGGCCGGAGGGAGAAACTGCTGATTTCGTTTACATAGCCGCCCCAATGCAGGCCGATATCCTTGGGGTCGTCGGAATAGGCCAGGTCCACGTAAGCATGCTGGACATTGGAGAGCAGCACCGGAATGCCGTCGTTGGCCAGTTGATAGGTGAGTTTGGCCTTTTCTCCCAAGGTGCTCCAGGCATTTACGAAAAGCAGTCGGGGCTTGAGGGCCTCTATGGTTTCCGGCCGGATGCCCTGCACCAGTTCCTGCCAGCCCGCCAGCTTCACATCCTTCTCGATGGCCAGGTCCAGCATGCCGCGGGTGAACCGGTCCTTGAGGGCCTTCTTGTCCTGTCCGGCCCAGGCGCCGCGGGGCACCTCGTCTCCGCCGATATGAATGGCGGGAAGCGGCACGCCGGCTTCCGCGTACAGGCGCTTCACCTCCTCAAACACCAGTCCGTAGAACTTGTAAACACCCGGAAGGTCAATGCTCAGGACATTGTCCTTGAAATCCTGTGCGCTCCAGTAGCGGGAGGTGTCGGCCGGGTCCTGCAGACGGTAGCTTTCGTCTCCGGTGCGGCGGATATAGGCCTCCACCGAACGGATGGCCGCCCGGGAGTGGCCGGGGGTGTCGAATTCCGGCACCACGGTTATTCCCTTGGACCAGGCATAGCGCAAAATCTCCTTGTATTCTTCCTGCGTGTAATAAGTATCCACGCCGATGCGGCCGCCGGCCTGGGGCTTCAGGCCCCGCGTCTCCTTCAAGTCCCAATCCGGGAGTTCGTGATGGGCGCCGAAGGAGGTAAGTTCCGGAATCTGAGGTATTTCCAAGCACCAGGACTCGTCGTCTCCCAAGTGGAAGTGAAGGAGGTTCAGCTTGTAGGAGGCCATGATGTCCAGGACCTTCAGAACCTCTTCTTTGGGGCGGAAATCCCGCACCACATCCAGCATGAAGCCTCTCAGGCCCAGATCCGGCCAGTCTTCGATGACCACGTCCCGGGTTCCCTCCGGAAGTTTGGCCAAGGTGACGGCGGCATAGCGGGCGCCGTCTTCATCGGCCGATTCCACGGAAGCGTTTCCCTGGGCGTCGAGGGTGAGCCTGTACCAACCCGCCGGGCGCTCTTCCGGGGCTGCCGCCCGCTTGGGGGTGGGGATGATGTCCGTGGGCTGGACAGCGTAGGTTTTGGCAAAGAAGGCGGGGTCCGGCTGCGTCCCTTCCCGGTCCCGGAAGGTATAAGTGGCGGCTATCGGCCGGTCTTTCCGGCCTTTCACCTGCAGCACGAAGCCCTCGGGGGCCCAGGAACGGCGGGGCAGCGGACGGCCTTTGTATTGGATGGTGAACTCTTTTCCCGCTCCATCGGGAATGTCCAACCAGAAGGTGGTTCCCTGGAAATGATGGATTTCGCTCACGGGGCCTTCCTCCATCTCATGATTGTCAAACAGTTCCTGGAACCATACACGGGCGCCGCCGGGCACATTCCTGAGGGTCAGTGTCTGGAGGGCCCGGCCATCGGCCCCGGTGGGACCTTCCGTCCAGGAAATTTCGGGAGAGCAGGCAGCAAGGAGTGAGAGGGTGGCCGCAAGGGCCCAAATTTTCTTCATATGCTTCAGTGTTTTCGCAAACTTACACATATTTTTTGTAACTTGCACAAGTTTTAAATGACGAAACATTTATGTTGGTTGCAGTCGTGGGCGCCACCGGGCTGGTGGGTACGAAAATGCTCCGGGTACTGGAGGAGCGTAAC
>CAJOLS010000150.1 GCA_905235535.1 uncultured Bacteroidales bacterium | reverse complement strand
GTCGAAGTCAACCCGGCGGGAGTCCCGCCGAAGTACGACGGGGCCTTCCTGATCCGGACGGGACCGGACCACCGCGCCTTCGAGCAGTGGTTCCGCCCGATGATGAATGCCTGGCACAAGGAAGTGGCCGGCATTTCGGATGTGTTCCATTTCGAAGGGGCGCACAACGGCTACATCGAGGACCTGATCGCCGCCGACCATGAAGACATGCGGCGCTACGTGCGCCTCGTGGAGATTTTCTGCCTGATCTCAATCCTGCTGGCACTGCTGGCCCTCGTGGCGATGAGTTCCCATTATGCAGACGCCAACGCCAAGAGTATAGCCATCCGGAAAGTATACGGAGGGACCATTTCAACGGAAACGCTTCGAGGAGTATTGACCTATATGCTGTGGATCGGTATCTCGCTGCTGATAGCCATCCCGGTTGCCGTGCTAGCCAGTGAACGTTTCCTGCAGCGCTACGCCGAGCATATCACAGGTTATTGGTGGATCTTTGTCGCCGCAGCCCTGCTGACTGTGCTGCTTTCGCTCATATCCGTTCTCTGGCAGACTCTCAAGGCAGCCATGACCAATCCGGCGGTGGAGTTGAAGAAAGAATAAGATGAAAACGAAAAGCGATATTTGGATCAAGGTGCTATCCCTGGGCGTGGGACTGGCGGTGGGTATTGTGCTCATTGCCAAGGTGTTCTTTGAGCTCAGCTACGACAACTTCTACAAAGACATCGACCGGGTGTACACCATCAACACGTGGATCTCCATGCAGGGGAACGAGAAGGACTATGGTCAGGTGAGCGGAGCCGTGGCGGTGGGCTTCATGGAAGAGGTTCCGGGTGTGGAAGTGGGCACGCGCACCACCTTCGTCTTCAACGGCGACACCTACCTGGACGAGAACGGCAACAAGCTCAAGGCCACGCTCGTCTGTGCCGATACCTGTTTCTTCCAGGTCTTCGACAGGCCGATACTGGCCGGGGAGCCGGTGAAGGCGCTGGGGAATTGGGGCTGCGTGATGGTGAGCCGGAGTTTCGCCGAAAAGATGGGCGGCGTTCAAGAATGCATAGGTAAACAGATTGCCAATGCCGATATGGATGGGCTGAAACTCACCATCGAAGGTGTTTTCGAGGACTTCCCCAAGAACGGCAGCCTGGACTATGACATCCTGCTCTCGATGGAAACCTATGGCAAGCAGAGCACCGACAACTGGACCGGCAACGACCGGTACAAGGGCTATGTGAAACTGATGCCCGGCGTTGATCCGAACACGCTGGCCGATGGCATCCGAAAGATGCAGGAAGCCCATCAGCCGATAGAGATGATTGAGGCGCAAGGGTCCACCTTCCGCTATTTCCTCAAGCCCTTCAGCAAGCTGCACACATCGGCCCCGGAAGTGCGCCAGACGGTGATTCTGCTTTCCATCGTAGCGGCGCTGCTCATACTGATTTCCCTGCTGAACTACATCCTGATTGTGATTTCCTCCATGGTGAAGCGCTCCAAAGAAGTGGGCGTACGCAAGTGCTACGGCGCGGAAGGCAAGCATATATATGTCATGCTGACGCAGGAAGCATCTATCCATATCCTGCTTTCCCTGGCCCTCGCCGCTGTCATCATTTTCGCGGGCTGCAGCATCATCGAGAACCTCTTGGGCGTGCCTTTCGCCACGCTGCTGGTGCCGCAAAGTATTGTGGCCATTGCTGCCGTGATCCTTTTCGTGCTCCTCATCTCCATCGTGGTTCCCGCAGAGCTCTATCAGCGCATTCCGGTCTATGCCGCCCTGAAAAACTACACGGAAAACTCCCGCAACTGGAAGCTGGGCCTCCTGGGCGTGCAAGTGCTCATCAACGTATTCCTGGTGGTGATGATGCTCATCATCGGCCGGCAATACCAAAAGGTTTCCCATGCCGATACGGGCTACGACTACAAGAACCTGTACTACTTTGACATGTTCGACGGAGACCGGCAGGCGTTGACGCGGGCACACCAGACACTGAAAAGTCTTCCGGAAGTAAGCGCTGTGGCAGCCGCCTACAATCTGCCTTTCCGGGGCTCCAACGGAGACAATGTCTATCTGCCGGACGATGACCGGGAACTATTTAACATTGCAGACCAGTATGAATGCTCTCCAGATTTCTACGACCTGATGGGTATTCAGCTCCTGGAAGGCCGTGCGCCGCGGGACTCCTCAGAA
>CAJOLS010000149.1 GCA_905235535.1 uncultured Bacteroidales bacterium | reverse complement strand
GAAGTATCCGGACCAGAGACCGGCCCCGCAGGACCGCTTGTTTGTGTCGGAGGCCGTCGAGGCCAAGATTGCCCAGGTGGCGCCGCAGCTCACCAACCCCAAGCTGCGGTGGATGTTCCGAAACTGCTTCCCCAATACGCTGGACACCACCGTCCATTTTGACGAGGAAACGGGCCTTACCTTTGTGTACACCGGAGACATCCACGCCATGTGGCTGCGGGATTCCGGCGCCCAGGTGTGGCCGTACGTAGATTTGTGCAAAGAGGATGAACACCTTCGCAAGATGCTCTCCGGCGTTATCCGGCAGCAGTTCACCCTTATCAACATAGACCCCTACGCCAATGCCTTCAACCAGGGCGCTACCGGAGACCACGGGGACGCAGACCAGACCGGAACCCCGCAGGACCCTAACGTATGGGAGCGCAAGTGGGAGATAGACTCGCACTGCTACCCGGTGCGCCTGGCCTACCACTACTGGGAGGTGACGGGAGACGCTTCCATTTTTGACGACCTTTGGCTCAAGACCATAGAGAATATCCTGGAAACCTTCACCATCCAGCAGCGCAAGGAGGGGGACGGTCCTTACTTCTTCCTCCGCGTAACAGACCGCCAGCTGGACACCAAGGCCCGCGTGGGCAGGGGCCACCCCGTGAAGCCCGTCGGCCTTATCGCCTCCTCTTTCCGCCCTTCCGACGACGCTACGCAGTTTGATTTCCTGGTCCCGTCCAACTTCTTTGCCGTGGATATCCTCCGCAAGGCGGCCACCATCCTCACCGAGGTCAATCACAATGCGGCCCTGTCGGCCCGCTGCACCGCCCTTGCGAACGAGGTGGAATCGGCCCTCAAGAAGTACGCCGTGGTAAAACACCCGGAGTTTGGGGACATCTATGCCTTTGAGGTGGACGGTTTTGGCAATTCCTACCTGATGGACGACGCCAATGTCCCGTCCCTGCTGTCCCTGGCGTATCTGATTCCTTCCATGGCCTCGGATCCCATTTACCAGAATACCCGCCGCTTCGTGTGGAGCACTTCCAACCCTTATTTCTGGAAGGGGAAGGCCGGCGAGGGAATTGGCGGCCCCCACATCGGCCTGGAATCCATCTGGCCCATGAGCATCATGATGAAGGCTTTCACCGCCACCGAAGATGCAGAGATCAAGGCCTGCATGGAGCAGCTCCTGAACACGGACGCCGGCCTGGGCTTCATCCACGAGAGTTTCCACAAGGACGACGCCGCCAATTTCACCCGCCCCTGGTTCGCCTGGCAGAACACCCTCTTCGGAGAGCTGGTCCTCAAACTGGTGGCCGATGGCAAGCTCCCCGTGCTGAATTCAATCAAGTAGAAACGTCATCCCCGGGCCGATTTCCTCCTCCCGGGCTTCCTCCTGGCCACCTCGACACGGAATCCGCCCCACAGGCGCTTCCGGCTCTGTCGAGGTGGTATCTGATTATTCCCAGGAAATGGCCTTGGTGTTCAGTAAGTCCTGATGCGAGATGCGGAAGCCTTTGTATTTGCCGTTAACCTGGACCTTTTTGGCCTGGGCCGATGTCTTTGTGACGGTAAGGGAGCGGCCATCCGGCAGCGTGACCACGGCCTTGGGGAAGGTGGGACGGGTGAGGGTGAAGGCGGGCTCTCCGGGGCAGTCCGGGTAGATGCCCAGCATGGAGAACACGGCCCAGGCGCTCATGGTGCCGGTGTCGTCGTTGCCGGGGATGCCGTCCGGAGCGTTCTTGTAATTCTTCTCCAGGATGTTTTCCACGGCCGCCCAGGTGCGGGGCTCGTAGCCCTTGAAACGGCTGAACAGGTACGGGTACACAATGTCCGGTTCGTTGGCAGGGTCGTACAGGCCTTCGTCAAACACGTGCTGCAGGTTGTTAACGAAGGCCTTGACGCCGCCCTGGAGTCTGGCGTAGCCCGCCACGTCGTGCGGCACGGCGAAGCTGTAGTTCCAGGCGCTGCCTTCGTGGAAACCGGGCGCATTGGAGAAATCGGCCCCGTCCTCCGGGTTGAAGGGCGTGAGGAAAGAGCCGTCTTTCAGGCGCGGGCGCAGGCATTTGTCGGCCTTGCTCCAGTATTCCCTATAGCCTATGGAACGCTTGTAGAAGCGGGCGGCGTCATCGGCGCGTCCCAAATCTGCCGCCAGGCGGGACAGCGCATAATCGGCCACATAATACTCCAGGGCATGGGAAACGGAGTTGTCCCCGGAGAAATCGGCGCTGAAGAAGTTGAGCGGAATATAGCCGCGCTCCACG
>CAJOLS010000148.1 GCA_905235535.1 uncultured Bacteroidales bacterium | reverse complement strand
TAGCTGGGAGCTTCGCTCAGGCGGATGCTGCGCTGGATAACGGTGTTGAATACCATATCCTTGAAATGGTCCCGGAGCTGGGCCACCACCTGGTTGTGTACCTTGGTGCGGCCGTCGAACATGGTAACCACAAAGCCTTCTATGGTAAGGGAAGGATTGATTCCGTTCTGGACCAGGCGGATGGTCTGGATGAGTTTTGCGAGACCCTCCAAGGCGAAGAACTCCGGCTGGACGGGAATCATGACGGAATCCGCCGCGGTGAGGCAGTTCACGGTAATGAGTCCGAGGGAGGGGGAGCAGTCTATAATAATGTAGTCATACTGGTCTTTGATGGGAGCCAGGGCCTTTTTGAGAATGGACTCGCGGTCCGGAGTTTCCAGCAGCTCGATTTCCGCTCCCACCAGGTTGATGTGAGAGGGAATCATGTGCAGTTTGGGGAGCTCCGTCTGAATGAGGGCGTCTACGGCGGCAATCTTTCCTATCAGGATTTCATACAAGGTGCGGTGCTGTTCATTCTCCGGGTCAAAATTGAGACCGGAGGTGGTATTGGCCTGAGGGTCCGCGTCTATTACAAGGACATTCTTTTCCAGCGCGGCCAAGGAGGCGGCCAGGTTGATGGCCGTGGTGGTTTTGCCCACTCCGCCCTTCTGATTGGCTATGGCAATGATTTTTCCCATATAATTCTTCTTCTTTTTAATTTACAAAAATAGGTAAAAAAATCGGCATCCCCAACAATTGTTCCACAAAGTTCCACATTGGATTTGCGGGAAAATTTTTGTACCTTTGAAAGATTTTATGGCAGAGTTGTGCTACATACAGGTCATTTTACCGCTCAAGCTGGAGTGGGAACCTTATTACCGTATTCCGGAGGGGATGCAAGTAAAAGTGGGTGACCGTGTCCGGGTCCTGTTCGCCGGGGCATTCTATGTGGCCTGTGTGAGCGGCGTCCATGTCCAACCCAGCCTGACCACGGATAAAATCCAGGCCATTGAAGGGGTGGAAGATAAATTGCCCGCCATTTCGGAGGAAGAGATTCAATTCTGGAAAATCCTTTCCCAATACTATCTGTGCACTATCGGGGAAGTTTACAAAGCGGCCTATCCTGCCATGAAAAACCACGGTTCCCGGCTCAAGGCGGCGGAGTACACGGAATGGCCCGTGCCCGTGCCGGAGGAGACGGATGAAAGCCTTCTTTCGCAAATCCGTCAGGGCTTTCAGGCCGATAAACCCGTCCTTCTGACGGGCATATCGGCCCAAAAGAAAAGAGCCATTTATCTGAAACTGGCTGCAGATACCCTTGCAGCAGGGAAGAGCGTACTGGTGCTGGTGCCGGAGATTGCCCTTTCGGAGGCTTTTCCCTGCACGCTCAAGTACCATAGCGGGCTTTCGCCGGCCAAGCGCAAAGTGGTGGAGCAGCAGATAAGGGCAGGGGAGCCCCAACTCATTCTGGGCACCCGCAGCGCCCTGTTCCTTCCGTTCCGCCGCTTGGGACTGGTGATGGTGGACGAGGAGCAGGACCCTTTCTACAAGCAGGATTCCCCGGCTCCCCGCTATCATGCCCGGGAAAGTGCCATCATGCTGGCTTCCGTCTACAAGGCGGGTGTACTGCTCTCCGGTTCCATTCCTTCATTGGAATCCTTCTATAATGCCCAAAATGGCCGATTTATCCAGGTGGGCCGGCAGGAAGACACAAACTCCCGGAATAAGGAAAACTGGGAAATCATAGATACGGGCGCGGAGTTCAGAAAAAAAGGGATGGTGGGCAGTCTTTCCCTGAAACTGCTGTCCCATGTCAAGGAAACGTTGGACGCCGGGCAGCAGGTGCTGCTGGTGGGGCCCAGACGCACCTTCGAGGAAGGCCGCCGCTTGGAGACGGAAGTGCAAGCGCTATACCCTCAGGCACGGATAGGCCTGCTGGACGGTACGGCGGAAGACCAGGCCCAGACCATCCGTTCCTTTATGGAAGGAGAGTTTGAAATAATGATTGTCAATGCCTTCACCGGCCGAGGATTCGAAAGCGAAAAAATCGGGCTCGTGGCCTTGGTATCGGCCGACGGCATCCTCTCCAGGCAGGATTTTCGGGCCGATGAAAGGGCCTTCCAGCTCCTGGGGCGCTTCCGTCATCCGGGCCGCCGCTTTGTGATTCAGACACGGGAACCCGGCCATCCGGTTTTCCAGGCTCTCATGGAAGACGGCGATTTCCTGTCCCGCATGCTGGAGGAACGCCGTTTATGCCACTATCCGCCCTACACACGCCTTGTGAAACTGCTCCTGAAAGAC
>CAJOLS010000147.1 GCA_905235535.1 uncultured Bacteroidales bacterium | reverse complement strand
CATCGGCCAGCTCAAAACTGTCCAGTGGTTCCTGGACTGCGGAGACGACGACTCCCTCATGCCCCTTTCCGTGGAGCTCCATCTGAAGATGAAAAAGGCGGGCCTTCACAGCGAACTGCGGGTGAGAAACGGCGGCCACACCTGGGAATACTGGCACACCGCCCTCCGGGAGTCCTTCCCCTTCGCCTCGCGCAATTTCTGCCGCTAAACCCCTTGACAGCTGCTTAGTTGTCAAGGCATTTACACCGGAAGGGTGCGGGAGCGGAGCCAGGCGGCCACATCGGAGGGAAGGCGGGGTGAAAGGGTGCGGTAAACGTGCTCGTTGTAGCGGTTGAGCCAGGAGCGTTCCGCCTCCGTAAGGAGGGACACTTCTATGCAGGAGGTGTCGAAGTGGCAGAGGGTGAGGGGCTCAAAGCCCAGCCAGGAGCCGAACTCGTTGTCTCCCACGGGGCGCACCAGGAGCAGGTTCTCGTGGCGGACGCCGTGCATGCCTTCCCGGTAAAGGCCGGGCTCGTCACTCACAATCATTCCGGGCAGCAGCGGCTGTGCATTGAAATTCTGCCGAATATCCTGCGGGCCCTCATGCACGCCGAGGAAAAAGCCCACGCCGTGACCGGTCCCGTGCCCGAAATTGCGCTTGGCCTGCCAGAGAGGTCCGCGGGCCAGGGCGTCTATCTGGCAGCCGGCCGTTCCACGGGGGAATACGGCCATGGAAAGGCCGATATGTCCGCGAAGGGCCAGCGTGTAGTCTTCCCGCTCCAAAGCCGTGCAGGGCCCCATGGGCACGGTGCGCGTAATATCCGTCGTGCCAAAGAGATACTGCCCGCCGGAGTCGCAGAGATACAGGCCGGAAGCCCCGATGAGGGAAGAGCCCTCCTCCGGCGTAACATAATGCGGCAGGGCCGCCGAAGGCCCATAGGCCGATATGGTTTCGAAACTCTCCGAACGGAAACCGGCCACCCCGGCCCGGAGGGAGTGCAGATAGCAGGAAGCCTCCCACTCGTTCACGGCGCCGGCGTTCTGAGACAGCCAATAAAGAAACTGCTCCATCACCAGGCCGTCCTCTATATGGGCTTCCCGCATGCCTTCCACCTCCGTTGTGTTTTTCACCGCCTTGCGGAGCGGCACCGGAGAGGGCCTTTCCACAACAAGGGGAATCCGTTCCCCTTCGTCGATGGCCTGCCGAAGGTATACGCTGCATGTGGCCGAATCGATGCAGAGGATATCCACACCGGTTCCCTTCAGGGACTCCAGAGAGAAACTCACATCCGAATAATCCCGGATTTGGATGCCATCGGCCTGCAATTCCTCGAAAGTGTCCTGGGTGTCCGGATCCACAGAGGCGAAGGCGTCTTTCCGGACAAACCACTGCACCTCCTCCAAGCTCACCAGCAGGTAGGAGATCACCAGCGGGTTATAGTCGATGTCGGCCCCGCGGACATTCAGGAGCCAGGCAATCTGGTCCAGGGCCGAAAGGAGGATGGCATCGGCCTCTTGCATGACCAGCCACTTGCGAAGCCAGGAGAGCTTGGACTCCCGGGACTCCCCTGCCAAATCTTCCCCGAGGGTGATGATGGGCGAAGCGGGAACGCCGGGGCGGTCTTCCCACAGCGCGTCCAAAAGGTCCGGGACGGGGAAAATCTCTGCGTCCGGAACGGACTCCCGCAACGTACGGATGTCCTCCACGGTCTGGCACAGGCCGTCTATGGCGATGCAGGGCTCATCTATGCCCAACGAGGCAATCCACTCGGGAATGGGGACCTGCTCCGGAACCCGCATCTTGTGAAGCGCTATCCCACTGCCTTCCAACTGCTTCACGGCCTGAATGAAATAGCGGGTGTCCGTCCAAAGGCCGGCATGGTCCTGCGTTATGACCAAATCCCCGGCCTCACCGGTGAATCCGGACAGCCACTCCACTTGTTTCCAGCGGGCGGCCGGGTACTCGCTGGCATGGGGATCGCTGCCGGTGAGCACCACAATGTCCCAGTGGTTTTCCCGCATCAGGGCCCTGAGGGCTTCCACTCTTTGATAAAAGATGTTTGCCATAGCACGTTATTTCCACAAATATAATTATATTTGCATAAATTAAAAACATTTTACCATGAATGAAGACCCCCTCGAGAGAATAGAGCGTGAAGAACGCGAAAGAAAAGAGAAGAAAGGCCCCAGAACCGTCATGACCGTACTGGCCATCGTGGCCGGCATCCTGGCCCTGGTGCTGGGTTACCTCCTTTACCAGCGGAGCACCCTGGTGAAAGAACTGGAAGTGGAGAAGGCGGACCTGGCCCGGCAGATGGTCCAGCTCCAGAGCG
>CAJOLS010000146.1 GCA_905235535.1 uncultured Bacteroidales bacterium | reverse complement strand
GTAGATGCTGTCCTCTTTCGCTGGTCTGGCCATAAGCTTGTCTGTTCTTTTATTAATTATACAAATGTATAAATAATATTTGAGACAAACAACCCTTTGCCGATATTCTATGAGTTATTTATACAAATTGTTGTAAAATTCACAAAATTATTTGTCGAAATCTGAAGATTCCAAAGATTACCTCTCCAAGATGCAGAGCCACGAAAGTTACCGCATCACGGCCATCGGCAAGAAAGCCGCACCGAAATATGCAAAAAGTAGGGAGAAAATCGTTGAGATACTCAAAGTCCATCCGGAGTATTCCGGCACCAAACTGGCAAAAGAACTGGGAATATCTCCCAAGGCCGTGGAAAAACACCTGGCCAAGTTCAAAGCCGAGGGGCGTCTGGCCCACGAAGGTCCCGACAAGGGTGGCCGATGGATTGTCAAGGGATAACTTTTGCCGATTTTCTAAAGAACGCAAAAGAATGAACAGCCGGGCGGGCAGGTAGGACGTATTCCGGATGGCAGCAAAGACTTCTCTTCGCAACAGTTCTTCCGTGAGCTACGACCTTTCTTCGCCCCGATTCTTGTTGATGTAGCATTCCTTCAAGACATCAACCACTTCCTGCGAAATACCGACCGCCCACAGGAATTCTTCAAAGTCAAGGGGATACAGCTACGATGTCATCATCCTCGTCATCGCCGCCCTTGTAATTGATACCCAGCAGGGAGCCGGATTCGATGAAGTCGTATTCATGATCTTCCATCAAGAACTTAATGGCGGTGTGCAAACTCGCGGATGGTGGTGGTTTTACCCACCTGACGGGCGCCATCTAAAAGGGGGGCTTTTGCTCTATCTCCCTGATACCAAGTTTCAAGACGATCGAAAATCTTTCTATTCAGCATATTACAAGCGTTTTTTCAATGCAAAATTACAACTTTTCGCTCAGACGTTATTTGCAGCATTGCGTGTTTTACTGGAATTTGGTAATTTTGCATCTATGGAACTTAACAAAGCAATCAAGGCGCGGATTTGGATCATCCTGCTGCTCAGCATCCTAACGGCCTGCTCCCGGGAGCCTATCATCCCGGCAGAGCCTGTCATGCAGGATGGCGTATGGACAGGAACCGGGGAAGGCCGGAGTGGAACCATCCTGGTCAGGATAACCGTTTTGGAGCATCGCATCACGGACATCGTGGTCGTGAGCCAGTCGGAATCATCATTTGCCCAGGAAGCCATCAACGGAATGGTGGCGCGGGCCCTTGAGAAACAGGCTGTCCTCACGGACGTGGATGCCATATCCGGCGCTACACTCACCAGCGGCGGCATGATAGCAGCCATCAATATGGCCATCCGTTCCGCCCTGGGGCAAGGTGATTCGGGAAAGACGGCCTATCAAGACGGAAGCTGCGATGTAGTGATCGTGGGCGCCGGCGGAGCCGGACTCACCGCCGCCGTCCAAGCGGCCTCCGGCGGAAACCTCCACGTTGTCGTGCTTGAAAAACAGGGAATTCTGGGAGGGAACACCAACTATTCAACCGGCGGCATCAATGCGGCAGGTACGCAGGCGCAACAGGAGCTTGGCATCCAGGACAACCCGGATCTCTTTTATGAAGACACCATGAAAGGCGGCCAGGAGAAAAACATCCCTGCGCTTGTGAGGAGCCTTGTCGACCACGCCGCCGCCACCATCACCTGGCTTTCCTCCTTAGGGGCCGATCTCAGCGATGTCGGCCTCATGGGCGGCAGCAGCGTCAGGCGGACGCATCGGCCCAAAGGCGGCACCGCCATCGGCCCTCACCTCATGAAGGTACTGAAAGAGGCATCCTCCCAGCCCAACATAGAGATTCGCACCTCCAACAAAGTGACCGGCCTCATCAGCGAAGCCGGAGCCGTCAAGGGCGTGAAGGTGGAAAACGCGGACGGGAGCACGTATCGCCTCTATGCAAAAGCCGTCGTGATTGCAAGCGGAGGCTTCGGCGCCAATCTGGAGATGGTCACCCGTTATCAGCCTTCTCTCTCCGGCTTCGCAACGTTGAACCACCCGGGCGCCACAGGGGACGCTTTTTCCTGGCTGGCCGACGTGGGAGGCAGCACGATTCAGATGGAGTATATCCAAATTCACCCCACAGCCGAGGCCGATAACCATATCCTTATTACAGAAGCCGTCCGCGGAAACGGGGCCATCCTTGTGAACTGCGCCGGAAACCGTTTCGTCAATGAGATGGAGACACGTGACATTGTTTCTGCCGCTATTCTGGACCAGGAAAACGCAGAGGCCTGGATTGTGTTTGACCAGAGCGTACGCAGTTCCCTCTCATCCATCGAGACCTATGCCAACCAGCACCTGCTGACCGAGGGGAAAGACTTGGAAGCCCTGGCCTCCAAGGCAGGACTTCCTGCATCGGCCTTCTGTGCAACCATGGAACGTTACGCCGCCTTTCAAAAGGCTGGCATTGATGAAGATTTCGGGCGCAGCAGCACGCAGATGACATCTCTGCTCCAGATGCCGCCTTTCTATGCCATCCGTGTCAAACCCGCCATCCATCATACCATGGGGGGCATCCGGGTAGATGCCGACATGCACGTCCTGCGCTCTGACGGGACGCCGGTTCCCGGCCTTTTCGCCGCCGGGGAAGTAACCGGAGGCGTTCACGGAGCCAACCGCCTTGGCGGAAACGGGGTTGCCGATATTGTGGTCAACGGCAAGATAGCCGGGCAAAACGCCGCCGGATATGCAAAATAATCAGGAGCCCTGTCCGTCCTCCTTCTCATAAACAAGAGGCCGACCCAGAAGTAGATTCTTCGGCAGGTAAACCTGCCTCAGAATGACAC
>CAJOLS010000145.1 GCA_905235535.1 uncultured Bacteroidales bacterium | reverse complement strand
CAAACAATTACACAATAATTTTACTATAAATCAACAAATTAGCAGAAGTCGCCTCGCAGCATAACTGCTGTAGTGCTACTTTTGCACGGAACTAAAGTTGAATCATTTCAAAACAGACTCTTAATCGGCATCCTGCAATACCGGGAACTGGTTTCTGTAGGCAAGCAGATCCTGCATCTTCAGCTCGCAAGTGACAACCTCTTCCCGGTATTCCGCACAGCCGGACAGCACCTGCCCTTTGGGGCCCAGCACCACGCTATGCCCGGAATACCGGTTCCCGGGGTCTTCCCCCACCCGGTTCACCCCGGCCAGGAAGCACTGGTTTTCGATGGCGCGGGCACGAAGGAGGGTATCCCAGGCTTCGCTTCTCACATCCGGCCAGCTGGCTACGTACAGGGCTGCGTCGTATAGGGCCTTTCCATCCGGCAGCAGGCGGTTGCGGCTGAAAACCGGGAAACGGAGGTCGTAACAAACCTGCAACAGAAATCGTACGCCGCGGAATTCGGCCACGACGGGCTTGTCTCCGGGCGTAAAAGTACGGTGCTCTCCCCCGAAGGTGAACAGGTGATGCTTGTCATAGTGGACTTCCCGGCCGTCCGGGTACACGAAATAGAAACGGTTGAAAAAGGCTCCTTCCTCTTCCACGGCCAGGCTTCCGGCTACGGAGCAGCTACGCCGGGCAGCCGTTTCCTGCATGAAACGGAGGCTTTCCCCATCCTTTTCCGCCGCGCCGGCAGGGTCTGTGACAAAACCGGTGGAAAACATTTCCGGCAGCACCAGAAGGTCTGTTTCCGGAACCGGGTCCAGGAGTTTTTGCAAGCTGTTGCGATTGGCCGCAGGGGCCTTCCAGGCGGGGTTGAACTGTACAATGCTAATTTTCATGGAATTCTGAGGAAAGTAAATTTGCATTTTTCAAAAACTATTCCGTATCTTTGTTAAGGTTAGTTGCAAATGTAGTCATTTATTGACAAATAAAGTATTCATCTTTCGCATACGCGAAAGATAATAACAGTAGTGTATTAAATTATTTCCTATGGACAGCTTTACAAGCAAATTCATTGAGGGATTCATGGCCGAGTTGGTGGCCCGCAATCCCGGAGAACCCGAGTTTCACCAGGCCGTGCGGGAAGTGGTGGAAAGCATTGCGCCGTACATCACGGAAAATCCCCAGTTCATCGACCAGAAGATTTTGGAGCGCCTGGTAGAGCCGGAGCGCATCATCATCTTCCGCGTTCCCTGGGCCGACGACCGGGGAGACATCCACATCAACCGCGGCTTCCGCGTGCAGTGCAACAGCGCCATCGGCCCTTACAAGGGCGGTATCCGCTTCCATCCCAGCGTAAACCTGTCCATCATGAAGTTCCTGGCCTTTGAGCAGACCTTCAAGAACGCCCTCACCACCCTTCCCATGGGCGGTGCCAAGGGAGGCAGCGACTTCAACCCCCGTGGAAAATCGGACACCGAAGTGATGCGCTTCTGCCAGAGCTTCATGACCGAATTATACCGCCACATCGGCGCCAATACGGACGTTCCCGCCGGAGACATAGGCGTGGGCGGCCGTGAGATTGGCTACCTCTTCGGCCAGTACAAACGCCTGAAGGATGAATTCACCGGCACCCTTACCGGAAAGGGACTCGCCTGGGGCGGCAGCCTGCTCAGGCCCGAGGCCACCGGTTACGGCCTCTGCTATTTTGCCGAGCAGATGCTCGCCACCCGCGGAGAAAGTTTCCAGGGCAAGAAGGTGAACATCTCCGGCGCCGGCAACGTGGCCCAGTATGCGGCCCAGAAAGCCATGCGCCTGGGCGCCAAGGTCCAGACCCTCTCGGACTCCGACGGTTTCATCTACGACCCCGAGGGCCTGAGCGAGGAGAAAATGGCCTACGTATTTGAACTCAAGAACATCCGCCGCGGCCGTATCAAGGAATATGTCCAGAAATACCCGCAGGCTCAGTACTTCCCCGGAGAGCGCCCCTGGCGCATCCCCTGCGACATCGCCCTCCCCTGCGCCACGCAGAACGAGATTGAGGAGTCCGATGCCGACAATATCGTAAAGGGCGGCGCCATCTGCGTAGCCGAAGGCGCCAACATGCCCACCACTCCGGAAGCCATCCGCATCATCCAGGGCGCCGGGCTGCTGTACAGCCCCGGAAAGGCCTCCAACGCCGGCGGCGTAGCCACCAGCGGCCTGGAAATGAGCCAGAACTCCATGCGCCAGAGCTGGACGGCCGAAGAAGTGGACAACTACCTCCGCCGCATCATGCAGGACATCCATGCCGCCTGCGTGAAGTACGGAACGGAAGAAAACGGAACCGTCAACTATGTCAAGGGCGCCAACCTGGCCGGCTTCATCAAAGTGGCCCGCGCCATGACAGACCAAGGCCTGGTATAAAAAGATTGAGAGTCTGGATTCAATAAATTCTTTATGTTTCTTTTTGGTAAATTTTCCTCAAAAATTTTCACCCATAGGAACCCCTATGGCTAAAAATTTTCAAGAAAAATTTCCAAAAAAAATAAACTATAAATAAAAATATCAATCATTTCAAAACAGACTCTGAATGGAAAACGCAGCTCTCATGTCCAAGCGGATCCGGAGGATCCTGCTGGTTTGCAACAACTACGACAATTTCTCCCTGGAAGAGGACGGGCGGCTGGATATGCGCATCGCCCGGGAATATTCAGAACTCAACCTGAGCAATCCGCCGGTCTTTGAGCGCGTTTCCTCCACCGCCGAAGCCCTTGAAAAGGTCAAGGGCGAAGGGCCCTGGGACGTTGTCATCGCCATGTACAATGCCGGAGGGGCCGATGTCTTCAGTTTCGCCCACCAGGTGAAAGAATCGGCCCCCGACACACCCATGGTGCTGCTCACCTCCTTTTCCAAAGAAGTTTCCCGGCAGCTGCGGGACAAGGACCGCAGCTGCATAGACTATGTCTTCAACTGGAACGGCAGCACAGACCTGATCATCGCCATCATCAAGCTGCTGGAAGACAGCCTCAACGCACCGGAAGACATCCTGCACGCCGGCGTGCAATGCATCCTGCTGGTGGAAGATTCTGTCCGTTACTACTCCACGTACCTTCCCCTGCTTTACAAACTGGTGTTGCAGCAGAATTTTGACGCCATCCGGGATGCCCTGAACGAGGATCAGCAGATTCTCCGCAAACGCGCCCGTCCCAAGATTCTCCTGGCCACCAACTACGACGACGCCGTCCAGCTGTACAACACCTTCAAGGAAAACATGCTGGGCGTGATTTCGGATATCGGCTTTGTCCTTCACAAGAACGACGACCCTTCCCTGGAAAAGCTGGATGCGGGCATCACCCTTTGCCAATACATCCGGGGAGACCATCCGCGCATGCCCATCCTCATGCAAAGCTCGCAGGAAAGCATGCGTCCCGTGGCCGAAAGCCTGAGGGCCGGCTTCGTAATGAAGCGTTCCAAGACGCTCACCCACGAGGTGGCCGAATACATCGGCCGGGAATTCGGCTTCGGAGACTTTGTGGCCACCGACGACAAGGGCAAGGTCATAGCCCGCGCCAGGGACCTGCAAGGAGTGGAAGAGGTGCTGGAAAGCCTGCCGGAGAAGGTGCTGGACAAGCTCCGGAGCAAGAATTACATCTCACGCTGGCTGCTGGCCCGCGGCCTTTTTGCCGAAGGGAATGCCATCAAGGGCAGCCGGCTTCCTTCGGCCGCCGAATTCCGGGACATGGCCATTCCGCTCATCCATGCCTACCGCGTGTCCCAAAGCCTGGGGGTGGTAGCCCGTTTCGACCCCGCCACCTACAACGACACCATTTGGTTTGCCCGCTACGGGGAAGGGTCCCTGGGCGGCAAGGCCCGCGGCCTGGCTTTCCTGAACCACATTCTCTACCAGCACCGCCTTTACGACAAATGGGAAGGTGTACATGTAAGCGTTCCCCGCACCCTGGTGCTGGCCACGGACTGTTTTGACCGCTTCATTGTGGAAAACGGCCTGCAGTACGTGATCAACTCGGAAATATCCGATGCGGAAATCCTTTCGGAATTCGTATCGTCCAACCTGCCGCAGGACGTGGTGGAAGCCCTCCGCGCTTTTATCCGAGTGGTGAGAACCCCGCTGGCCGTCCGCTCTTCCTCCAAACTGGAAGACTCTTATTACCAGCCGTTTGCGGGCGTGTACTCCACATACATGATTCCCTCGGTGGAGAACGAAGACCAGCAGCTGCGCCTCCTGTCCAAGGCCATCAAGAGCGTCTATGCCTCCGTGTATTACGCCGCCTCCAGGGGCTATATCACCGCCACGGCCAACGTGATTTCGGAGGAGAAAATGGCCATCGTGCTGCAGGAAATCTGCGGCGCCGAAGACAACGGCTACTTCTTCCCCACCCTCTCGGGCGTAGCGCGCAGCGTGAACTATTACCCCATCGGCCACGAAAAGGCCGATGAAGGCATTGCCTTGCCAAGGTTGCCTACGGCCTGGGAAAAGCCGTGGTGGACGGCGAGCAGGTGCTCCGCTTCTCCCCCGCCTATCCCAAGCACGTGCTGCAGACTTCCACGCCCGAACTGGCCATGCGGGACACCCAGAAGGTGATGTACGCCCTGAATCTCCTGCCGGAGAAGTTCAAGACCAGCGTGGACGATGCCGTGAACCTGGAACGGACGGACATCTACGACTGCAGCAAGTTCTCCTCCTTCAACCGTGTGGTCTCCACCTACGACTACGAAAACCAGCGCATGGTGGATTCTCCCCTGGCCAACGGCCCAAAAGCCGTCACTTTTGCCCATATCCTGCGGTACGGCACCTTCCCGCTGGCCCCCATCGTCCAGGAGCTGCTGGATATCTGCTCCAACGAAATGCAGGGAGGCATAGAAATCGAATATGCGGCGGAACTCTCCACCGGAGTATTCAACGCCCTGCAGGTGCGTCCCATCTCGTCGGACAGCCTGAGGGCCGATGTTGACTGGTCCCAGGTGGACTGCTCGGGCGCCCTGGTGGAATCCGAAAGTGCCCTGGGAACCGGCTGGATAGCCGGCTTGAAGGACGTCATCTACCTCAAGCCGGATACCTTCGACAAGATGAAGACGGAGGAGATGGCGGCCCAGCTTCGCACACTGAACGCCCGGCTGCGCACCGAGGGAAGGCAGTACGTCCTCATCGGCTTCGGCCGCTGGGGCTCCAGCATCCCCAGCCTGGGCGTACCCGTGGTATGGAGCGACATTTCCGAGGCCAAGGCCCTGGTGGAATGTTCCCTGCCGGACTTCCGGGTGGACCCCAGCCAGGGAACGCACTTCTTCCAGAACCTCACCTCCTTCAATGCCGGTTATGTAAACGTGGACCCGTATTCCCGCCGGGGAGACAGCCTGGACCTGGCCCCTTTAGATGCCCTTCCCGCCGTCTTCGAAACCCAGTGGCTCCGGCACGTACAGCTGGACAACCCCCTCACCGTCTGCATAGACGGCAAGGCCGGCAAAGCCCTGATTAAACTTTAGAGTCTGTTTTGAAATGATTCAATAAATTCTTTATGTTTCTTTTTGGTAAATTTTCCTCAAAAATTTCCACAAAAAAAACTATAAATAAAAATATCAA
>CAJOLS010000144.1 GCA_905235535.1 uncultured Bacteroidales bacterium | reverse complement strand
TGGAACCAGACGCAGGTATCTTCCTGCGAGAAGGCTTTCAGCGCCCTTTTCATAACGCGCTCTCCGCGGGGATAAGCCTCTGCGAGCGAGCGGATTCCCGCGAAGGAATTGGTGAGGTTGCATCGGCCCCCTCCGGTAATGGCCACCTTGGCGAGGGGCCTGGGACCGGCTTCAAAGAGGGTGACGGACAGCCCCGGAGCCTGCTCCAGCAGATTCGCGGCGCAGAAACAGCCGGCGGCACCGGCTCCTATGATGGCTATCCTTGTCATGGCCTGTCCGGTAATAGGCGGTAAAAAAGCATCGGGGATAGGAGGATGCAGAGGACTGCCGGCAAAGCCCAATACCAGGGCAGCCATACATAAGCACAGATGCCCACCGCCAGGATGAGCAGTGGAAGCAGCAGCAATCGGCAGACATAGCGGACGGTATTGCTCCAGGCTTTGTCTTTGAGTCGGGCCACCAGCATTTCGGAAGGTAGCCAGATGGGAAAGCTCATAAGGGCCGATACACCCCATACGGGAAGCAGCAGGTAGCGCCAAAGCTGGCTTTTATGCCGCCTTTTCTCCCATGCGGACACGGCGGAAGGATAGTTTTCGTCGTCCGGGAACCAGGTGATGAGCCCCCGCATACGGCGGGTCAGTTCCGCCAGGAAATCTGCCGGAGATGCATCTGGCGTGATTCTGATGGGCTTCCCATAGCTTACCCTTAGATCCCTGCCAGCCATATAATAGGATTCATGCTCAATGCCGACAGGTACCACATAGACAGGAATGTCCAGCTTCTGAGCGGCCTGGGCGGCAATGCGGAAAATGCCCTTTTTCAAGGGAAGGAGAGACCGTTTGGGCCTGTGCGTTCCTTCCGGAAACAGGCAGAAAGGGACCTTGTGCCCCAGACAGTCCACGATTTCATCGATAATCTCCTGGCTCTGCTTCAGGACTTCGGCCCCGTCTCTGGCCCGTGCCATGGGGACAATCTTGAGCCAGTGCAGGGCACAGGTCACCCAGGGGCTCTTTCGGAAAAGATCGGCCCGGGCACCAAAGGCGATGGGGCTCTTTTGAAGGCGCAGCAACACAAGGGCGTCCATGAGGGTGTTGGTGTGGTTGGGAGAGAGGATGACGGCGCCATCGGCCGGGATGTTTTCTTTTCCACAGACCTGAAAATGCCAGTACAGGCTGCGGGTGCACGCATCGGTGATGATACGTCCGAAGGAATAAGACAGACTGTTTTGCCAAAGTTTCATTTCTTTCGGGCATCTGCCGCCGCGAAGACTGCACTCACCGTAAGGCCGCTCACAATGTGCCAGATGCCCCACCAGGCGGTAATCACCAGCATGCCTCCATGGGGAGGGAAGTGGGCGAAGATGGAGGTTCCCAGCAGGAGCACCAGGCCCAGGCCGCTGTTCTGGATGCCGGTCTCGATGGTGAGCGTACGGCGGTCCTTATACGGGAGTTTGAAGGCAGAGCCTGTGAAAAAACCGATGGACAGGGCCAGCAGGTTGTGGATCAACACCACCAGGAAGATGTACTTGATGCACTGGACAAAGGCTACGCGGTTGCTCCAGAAGGAGAGCACCACCATGGCCAGGAAAAACAGGATGCTAACCCATTGCAGGGGCTTTTTGAGGGCTCCTGCCACTTTGGGGAGATAGCGGGCGGTAAGGATGCCGGCCACCAGCGGAACGCCCAGCAAAATGAAAATGGTCTTGAGGACATCCCAGAGGGGAATCACCAGGGTGGGAACGTCTCCGGAAATATGGGCGAAATGCAGGTAGAGGTTGCCGTACAGCCAGAAGTTGAAGGAGGTCATGAACACTGCCAGGGCCGTAGAGATGGCCGTCAGGCTTACGGACAGTTCCACGTTGGCCTTGGAGAGGGAAGACATGAAATTGGAGATGTTTCCTCCGGGGCAGGAGGCTACCAGGATCATGCCCATGGCCATGGTCCACGAAATGCTGCCTCCCAGCGCCAGAGCAAGGAAGAAGGTGAACATGGGCAGGAGCACAAGTTGGGCGCACATGCCCAGCAGCACCGACTTGGGTTTTTTGAACACTTCTACGAAGGTGCCCGGCCGGATGCCCAGCGCTACGCCGTACATCACGAAAGCCAGGACGATATTGATGGTGTTCATGCCGCCGGCATTCAGCTGGACGTCAATCTGGTCTATGGCGGCAATGGTTTCGGCAGTCATAAGCTTGAATCTGGTTCAAAATTTTTGGCCTTTTGTCAAATTATTACCAGCCCAGTTCCACTTGGGCACCGTCCGGGCAGTTTGGGAAACAGAGGAAGGCGGTAACGAGGAGGGAGCGGGCTTTCATCGGACGGAGATTTTATAGGTTTTCAGTTCTTTTTCACAGGCCTTGTGACCGGGGCAGACGGATTCCAGCAGGGCATGGAACTGGGGGCCGTGGTTCAGGTATTTCAGATGGCAGAGCTCATGGAGCATCACATAGTCCCTCAAATGGTCCGGCAGGGTGACCAGCCTCAAGTTCAGGTTGATATTGCCTTTGGAAGAGCAACTGCCCCAGTTACTTACGTTATTCTTTATGGTGACGCGGCTGTAGGT
>CAJOLS010000143.1 GCA_905235535.1 uncultured Bacteroidales bacterium | reverse complement strand
AGCGCATCCCGGTCTATGCCGCCTTGAAAAACTACACGGAGAACTCCCGCAACTGGAAACTCGGCCTGCTGGGGGTGCAGGTGCTTATCAATGTATTTTTGGTAGTGATGATGCTCATCATCGGCAAGCAATACCAAAAGGTCTCCCATGCCGATACGGGCTACGACTACGATAACCTCTACTATATCAGCCTCTTCGACGGGGACCGGCAAGCCATCACCCGTGCTGTCCGCACCTTGGAGAGCCTGCCGGAGGTGAGCGGCGTGGCGACCGCCTACAACCTGCCTTTCCAAGGCTCCAACGGCAACAACGTCTATCTGCCGGATGACAATCGCGAACTGTTCAACATTGCCGACCAGTACGATTGCTCCAACGGGTTCTATGACCTGATGGATATTCAGTTCCTGGAAGGCCGTGCGCCACGTGATTCCTCAGAAATTGTTGTGGATGAGAAGTTTGTGAAGAAGATGGCAGAATTTACGGACTGGAGCGACGGCGCCGTGGGCAAACAGGTGTACATCACCGGCCACGACCGTTCGCGCGACGCGGAGCAGAGTTATTTCACCATTTCCGGCGTCTATAAATCTTACATCATCGGCAACCTGACCGGCGTGGACGAGCGCCCCAGCGCCTTGTTTTATGGAGAAATCGGCAGCATGTCCTCCTGGATGCCGCACGTGTTGTTCAAATTAGATTCTTCGGTCGCCTTCGGCTCCCTCAGAATGACAAAACGCGGCTTCGGAATGACAAACAGGGGACTGTCCTCTTATTCCGGCAAGGGACTATTCTGTCATTCTGAGCGAAGCGAAGAATCTGAAACGCTTGCAAAAGTTCGGAATGCCCTGGAGGAGGCCCTGGAAGGCCGGGAAATCAATATCGTCTCCTACGAGGAACAGATGCGGGCGGCCTACGACGACAGCAAGAAGATGCGCAATACGATGGCCATCGGGGCTGTGTTCTCGCTGCTGATTGCCCTGCTGGGCCTCATCGGTTTTATCAAAGACGAAAGCCTCCGCCGCAGCAAGGAGATGGCCGTCCGCAAAATCAACGGCGCCACCACCCGGGACATCCTGGGCGCTTTTGCCAAGGACATCATGAGGCTCTCCACGGCAGCGGCCCTCCTCGCCTGTATCGGCGCCTTCTTCGTGGCCCGGGGATGGCTGGAACAGTTTGCCGAGAAGGTGACGCTCAATCCGCTTTACTTCATCGGCGGCGTCCTCCTCGTGCTCGCCATCGTGCTGGGCGTGGTGGTCCTGAACTGCCTGCAGATTGCCCACGCCAATCCAGTGGAATCACTGAAAAATGAATAGATTCTTCGCTGCGCTCAGAATGACAAGAAATACGCTCAGAATGACCGATCAGTCCTCATTATTTTGTTGGAAACCAATCTTTCGCTGCGGCTCGCGTTTCTTCTCCTCCTGCTGCATGGCCAGCAGGTCCACCTTGGCCCGGAGCTCCTTCAGCTCGGAGGACATGGACGCCGTTGTCAGCAGGTACTGACGCACCTGCACGAATGCCCGCATGATGGATATGCTTGCAGCCACTGCGATAGGACTTTTCAGCACACTTGCAAGCATGGCGACGCCCTGCTCCGTAAAAGCAAAAGGTGGCGCAGAAGTCTTTCTTTTGGATGATATCACAATTTGTGACATCATATTTAGGACTTCCTCCCCCGTTAACTGGAACATAAAATCGGCAGGGAACCGTTCCATGTTCCTTTTCACCGCTTGGTTCAATGCCCCGGTCGTTACTTGGTACAATCTTGCCAGATCAAAATCCAGCATCACCTTCTGTCCGCGAATCTCATAAATCAGATTCTGCACGACAATCAAATCTTCACTCATATCCATCCATCTTTAGTCCGCCACAAATATCGACAATTGTAGAAAACGAGTCAAGCCCGATATGAAAAGTCAGCTGAAATTCCAGCCCCCGCAATACGTTATACACCACCATCAAGGCGCCGGGGCTGGCCGTAAGCGCTGACGCCGCATTTGCTTTTTTCTCGATTTGTCAGTAATTTTGGACTGAATTATGACTGCAAAGAAAGGAAAGATACTGATTGTAGACGACAACGCCGGGATTCGCCAGGCGCTGAAGATTCTGCTGCCCGTGCATTTTGCGGAGGTGGAGGCGATTCCCTCCCCTGCCATGCTGGTGGCGACGCTGGAGCGCTTAAGGCCGGATGTGGTGCTATTGGACATGAACTTCAACACGTCCGTCAATACCGGCAACGAAGGCCTCTACTGGGCCGGGGAAATCAAGAAGATGATGCCCGAGGTGGAGGTGGTGCTCTTTACTGCTTATGCCGATATCCAGCTGGCGGTGGAAGGGATGAAGAGAGGTGCTTTCGATTTTATCGTGAAGCCCTGGGACAATGACAAGCTGGTTGCCACGCTCACTGCCGCCCGTGACAAGGCCCGGAAGGCGATGGGCAGGGATTCTTCGGCCAAAGGCATCAGAATGGCAGGGGGTGATTCTCATCCTGAGCGAAGCGAAGGATCTGATATGTATTGGGGCTCATCGCGCGCCATGGCCGCTATCCGCCGGACGGTGGACAAGATTGCTCCGACGGATGCCACGGTGCTCATCACCGGCGAAAACGGTACCGGCAAGGATGTGCTGGCCCGCGAAATTCAC
>CAJOLS010000142.1 GCA_905235535.1 uncultured Bacteroidales bacterium | reverse complement strand
GGCCAGCGCCGGGATATCGGCCTTGTAAATGAGGCCGGCCTTGGCCAGGTGGCTGTTGGTGAGGGCGGTGGCGGCGGTAGGGGCGAACATGGCGCCGATATTGATGGCCATGTAGAACAGGGAGAAGGCGCTGTCACGTTTGGCGGCATACTGGGGGTCGTCGTAAAGATTACCCACCAGCACCTGCAGGTTGCCCTTGAACAGGCCTGTACCCACCGCGATGAGCAGAAGGGCGCCTATCATGAGGGTGAGGGCGAAGCCCCGGGCCGCGAAGGCGTCCGTAGGGATGGCCAGGCAGAGGTAGCCGGCGAACATGACGCATACGCCTGTGACGACGCATTTGCCAAAGCCGATTTTGTCGGCCAGCCAGCCGCCAATTACGGGCATGAAGTAAACGGCCGCCAGGAAGATGGCGTAGAACTGGCCTGCGGCAGCAGCCGAGAAGCCGAATTTGGCCTGCAGGAACAGCAGGAAGATGGCCAGCATGGTATAGTAGCCAAACCGTTCACCGGTATTGGCCAGGGCCAGGGCAAAGAGCCCTTTGGGTTGTCCTTTGAACATGAGTTGTCGATTTTGATGAATTATTTCTTAGGGACGTTGGCGAGAATTGCCTTCAGGTATTCCCAGGTGCGGGCCACGGAGGCAATGTGTAGCTTCTCGTCGGGGCTGTGGGGATATTTGATGGTGGGGCCGATGGAGACCATCTCCCAGTTGGGATATTTGGCACCCATGATGGCGCATTCCAGGCCGCCGTGGGTGGCCATGATCTTCATGGGATGGCCATAGACCTTCTGGTACTGGTCCATGCAAACCTGGTTGATTTCGGTTCCCAAGCGGGGCGTCCAGCCGGAGTAGCCTCCCTTGAATTCCACCTTGTCGGCCCCTGCCAGCTCGAAGATGCACCTCACCCGCTGGGCCAGGGCTTCCTTGGCAGAATCCACGGCGCTTCTCATCAGGCTGCAGATAGTAATCTTGCCCTTTTCCGTACGCACGATGGCCATGTTGATGGAGGTTTCGGTGAGGCCTTCCATGGTGCGGCTCATGCGGATTACGTTGGACGGGCAGGCCAGAAGGGCCTTGACGGCACGCAGCATGACGCTGCCCTGGATATACTTGTCGGCCGCGGGGGTCTTTTCCACAATCAGCCGGGCCGAAGGGTCGGACTCGGCGAATTCGGCCTGGATCTGGGCGAAGGTGTTTTCGATGCTCTTGATAACGGTATCTACGTTCTCTGCAGGCAGCACCAGTTCCGTCTCGGCCTCGAAGGGGATGGCGTTGCGGAGGCTGCCGCCGGTGAAACTCACCACCTTTACGCCGAACATTTCCATCACGGGCAGGAGCATACGGGCCATGGCTTTGTTGGCGTTGGCGCGGTACAGGGAGATGTCCATGCCGGAGTGACCGCCCTGCAGGCCTTTTACGGTTACCTTCAGGCCTTTGCTGCCTTCGGGCGTGTTGTTCTTGCGGAACTTGAAAGTGGCGATGGCGTCCAGGCCGCCGGCGCAGCCCACGCACAGTTCTCCCTCTTCCTCGGAGTCCAGGTTCAGGAGGATGTCTCCCTTCAGAAGGCCCGGAGTCAGGGCGTTGGCTCCGTCCATCCCGGTTTCTTCCGTGTAGGTGGCCAGAATCTCGATGGGACCGTGCTTGACGGAAGGATCTTCCGCTGCGGCCATCGCCAGGGACAGGCCGATTCCGTTATCGGCCCCGAGGGTGGTACGGTCTGCCGTTACCCATTCGCCGTCCACGTAGGCGCTGATGGGGTCTTTGAGGAAATCGTGCGTGCTGTCCGAGGTTTTTTGGGGAACCATATCCATATGGCCCTGCAGGATTACTCCCTTGCGGTTTTCCATGCCGGGGGTGGCGGGGATGCGGACTATTACGTTGGCGATGGGGCCCTTGCCGTCCTTGATGGTTTCAAAACCGTGGGCGATACCCCAGTTATAAAGGTATGCAATCACTTTGCCCTCGTGCTTGGAGGGACGGGGAATCTGGGTAAGAGCATGGAAGTTCTTCCAGATTACTTGGGGTTCAAGGTCTTGGATATTCATATCAAAATGTGTTTAAGAGTCTGTTTTGAAATGATTGATATTTTTATTTATCGTTAATTTTTGTGGAAATTTTTGAGGGAAATTTACTTAAAAGAAACATATAGAATTTATTGAATTATTTCAAAACAGACGCTAATATACTTTCCATCTTCTGTGGCTCCAGAGGTAGTTCCAGGGCTGGTTCTCCAGGTCTTCCTCCAGCAGCTTGTAGTATTTCTCCATGATTTTGACGGGGTCCTGTCCGGCGGCATGGTCCGTAATGGGGACCACCGTGACGTCATAGCCTCCTTCCTCCCTCTCCGTGATGCGGAGGTAGGCGATGGCCATGTCCAGTTTGCAGGCCAGGTGGGCGGCGGCCGTGACGGTGCCGGTTTTCTGGTGCATGAACGTGACCTCCGCGGCTCCGTTTCCGGTGTAGGGGTGTTGGTCCGTTATGAAAAAATACGTGTAATCGCGGTCTTTGTTTGCCAGTACGAAACGGAGTACGCTGTCTGTGGCCAGATAGCCGTCGAAGCCCTGATCCATGACCAGGCCCAGGCGATTGTGGCGCATGATGATGTCCCACATGCGGCTGGAAAGGGGCCGATAGGTAACGGCCATGAAAGCCGGATCCAGCTTGAGGGGCGGGTTGGTGCTGGATTGGGTAATTCCTCCCAGC
>CAJOLS010000141.1 GCA_905235535.1 uncultured Bacteroidales bacterium | reverse complement strand
CGCAGCTGCGGGTGACGAAGATGGTGTCATTGGACATATCCTTGAAAGCTACAAGACGGTAGGTTTCGGGATGAATTCCTTTCTTCATTTTACGTAAAACTTAATATTGTTAACAATTTTGGACCGCAAAGATAGTAATTCTTGCCGATAACTCCAAATCTTTTTGAGATTCCCGGGCACGCCGGGAATGACGATAGGACGTCATGGCCGGCCCCGACCGGCCATCTCATTTCATCCGGTACGGCGCGTCGTCGTACAGGAGATACCTTTTGGCCTTGCGGATCCACTTCTGTTCTTCCAGTTTCACATGCTCCTGCACCACGTCGAAGGATATCTGTTCCTTCAGGTAGGCTTCCATCACAGGATCGGCCAGTTTGGTCCAGAAGGCGTCGTCGAACTCGAAGGCCGAATAGTGCTCCCGGAACCAGCGCATCAGGTGCAGGGTGTGCAGGAGGCTGTGGTAGGACTCTCCGGGCAGCAGCATAATCTGGAAGCCGAAGCAGCGCTCCCCCTCATATCGGCCGGCCGATGGCGTAAAGGAGCAGGGACGAAGCAAGGCACCGTGCACCTGAGGCAGCTCTTCCGGCCGCAGCGGCTTGATGAAGGGCGCACCGATATATTCATAGGGCCGCGCCGTGCCGATGCCGGGGGTGATGGTGGTGTTGTTCCACAGGCCGCCGCCGCTGTACAGGTAGGAGCTGAAGAGTCCCGGAATGTCGGAGGCAGGGGCAATGGTCCAGGGCATGAGCTGGCGGCTTTGGTCGGTGGCCATGGCCGATATCACGTGGATGGGGAATTTGGCCCCGATCTCCGAGGCATACAGGTTCACCAGCTCGCCCAGGGTGAGCCCGTGCCGATGCGCCACCTTGGGGACGAACATCTCTCCGCTGACGGCCGGGATGGAGCCCTCCACCACGCGGCCGGAGGGGTTGATGTGATCCACGATGTACAGGGACGGGGCGTCCTCCCCGAGGAGCATGAGCATCTCCATGAGCTGCATCACGTCCTTGGTATAGTTGAAGTAGCGCACACCCACGTCCTGGATTTCCACCACCACGGCATCCAGGTCCCGGAGCCGGTCGCTTTCAATGACAATGTGGTTGGTACCGGGCGTGAGCTCCGCCTCGCGGGGATTGAACACCGTGACCAGGTTGCCCCGTTCGCGGAAGATGTCCCACATCCATCGGCCCTTGCCCGTGTCCCAGCAGTTCTGGGTGCAGAAGCAGCCTACCTTGCCGTAGAGCAAGGCTTTGTCCAACTGGTCTTCCAGGGGGGTGGTTCGGAATGAGAACATAGATTCTTCGCTTCGCTCAGAATGACAAATTAAATCAGAATGACAAATTAAATCAGAATGACGGATTAACCGTTGATGATTTTCTGAGCAACGGCAATGACCTCGTTTCCAAGGGCCTCGGCGGCTTCCGGCGTGGAGGCTTCGGAGTAGATGCGGATGATGGGCTCCGTGTTGGACTTGCGCAGGTGTACCCAGGTCTTGGTAGCTTCGAAGTTAATCTTGACGCCGTCGATGTCGTTGATGTTCTCCTTGGCGTAAATTTTCTTGAGTTCGTCCAGAATCTTGCCGATAAGGGCGCTGTCGCTGAGCTGGAGCTTGTTCTTGGCAATGAAGTACTGCGGATAGGTCTGCTTGAGCTCGCTCACCTTCATCTTCTTGTGGGCCAGGTTGCTCAGGAACAGGGCCACGCCCACCATGGCGTCGCGGCCGGCATGGATGGCGGGATAAATGACGCCTCCGTTGCCTTCTCCGCCGATGAGGGCGCCCACCTCGTGCATCTTGGTGGTCACGTTCACCTCACCCACGGCGGCGGCGTAGTACTTGCCCCCGTGCTTCTCCGTAACGTCGCGCAGGGCGCGGGTGCTGCTCAGATTGCTCACCGTGGCGATGGGCTTGCCCTCCTTCTGGGCCAGTTCGCAGAGATAATCGGCCACGGAAACCAGGGTATATTCTTCCACGAAGGGCTCGCCGTTCTCGCAGATGAAGGCCAGCCGGTCCACGTCCGGGTCTACGGAGATGCCCAGGTGGGCCTTTTCCTTCACCACGGTTTCGCAGAGGTCTGTCAGGTTGGCGGGAAGGGGTTCGGGATTGTGGGCGAAATCGCCGGTAGGGTTGCAATTCAGGCCGATGCACTTGACGCCCAAGCGTTTGAGGAGGCGGGGCATGATGATGCCGCCCACGGAGTTGACGGCATCCACCACCACGGTGAAATGGGCGGCCTTGACAGCTTCCACATCCACGGCCGGCAGGGCCAGGACGGCATCCAAGTGCTTGTCCGTGAAGTCTTCTTCTTCCACATTGCCCAAGCGGTCCACATCGGCAAAATGGAAATCTTCCTTTTCGGCCAAATCCAGGACGGCCTGCCCTTCCACGGCGGTGAGGAACTCACCCTTGTCGTTCAGGAGCTTGAGGGCGTTCCACTGGCGGGGGTTGTGACTGGCAGTGAGGATGATGCCGCCATCGGCCTTGGCAAAGAGGACGGCCATTTCCGTGGTGGGCGTGGAGGCAAAGCCGCATTTGACCACGTCTATTCCGCAGCCGATGAGGGTGCCCACCACCAACTGTTCCACCATGTCTCCGGACATGCGGGCGTCCTTGCCCACCACAACCTTGTAGCGTTCCCCGTTGGGCCGGGGCTTGCGCTGGGGAAGCGTGGCGGCATAGGCTGCCGTGAATTTGACTACGTCAATGGGCGTGAGGGCGTTACCGGGCTGGCCGCCGATGGTGCCGCGGATGCCGGAAATGGATTTGATGAGTGTCATATTG
>CAJOLS010000140.1 GCA_905235535.1 uncultured Bacteroidales bacterium | reverse complement strand
GACAAAGTAGCGGGAGAGGTCGTATCCGATTGCGGAGAGTTCACTCATGATCTGAGTGACGCTCAGGGATATCCACACCACATTCTCATCCTGCGGGAGGCCGGCAGTATGCGGCTCGATGATTTGCACGACGGCCTGCGTCCACTCCGGATGCTGGGGAAGCACACTCTTCCGTCCGGCGCCCGTTCTGCGGATGCGCCCATCACCTGGACCCCCTCCGGAGAGGAGTTCCTGTTTTCCTTTTTGAAGAGTATGTGTGCTTGTTCCCATAATTTTGCTAACTTTGCGGTAGCTGAACCCTTGAGCCTTGAGGTTAACGGCCTTCGTGGTCAGAAACCATCTTCTATCTCTTTCGTTCAGCGTGGACATATACGCCAAATCGCTTGGCGAAAGGACTTCTGGAGGAGCTTTCGTTATCATTTTAAGGTCTTGCAATTGCCCTTAAATTTACGAAAAATTCTCCAGTTTCCCTATACTATATAATTGATAATCAACAAATTAAATCAAATTTTTATCGCTATTTCGAAGGCTCCGACAGAGGCGGTTTGTTACCCGTTCTTAGCAGTATGTCATGGCCGCAAATGGCCGCATAAAAGAGACTCCAAAATGAAGCAGGTTATTTTTTAACATTTACCAAAAAGAAACATAAAGAATTTATTGAATCATTTCAAAACAGACTCTTATTTTATATTGATGAAAGGAAGGGCTCCGCCGCCATTGTATTCGGGCAGTTTGCCGTCCCACTTCTGGATGGCATCCTGCTGCACCAGCAGGGCATTCAGGGAAGCGGCTACCGTGCGGTTGTAGTAGGCTTCACCGTCGGCCTTGATTTTTAGGGCCTGGGCTTCACCCTCGGCCTTGGCGATCTCAATCTTGGCGTTGGCCTCGGCTTCCTTCACCTGATTTTCGGCCCTGAGGGCGCTCTGGATGGCGGCATTCTTGGCGTCAATCATCTGACGGAGGCTCTCGGGAGGCGTAATCTGAGAGGTGAATTCCTGTACCACGAAGCCTTCCTCTCCCAAAGACAAATCCAGCATGGCGCGCACCTCGGCCTCAAATTTGGCGCGGCTGGCCATCAGTTCGTCGGAAGTATAGTTGTTGGCCGTGATGCGGTAGGCGTCGTAAATGCAGGTGCGCATGTAACCGGCTTCAATATCGGCCAGCGGCTTGCGGTACTTGGTAAAGATTTCCGTAGCCTTGTCCCGGTTCACCATATAGGCCAGGGTGGGGTCCATGCTGAAGGTGGCCGCATCCTTGGTAGTAACGGTGAAAGCGGGATAATCTACGCGCTGCACATACACCGGATAGGTAAAGATATCCGTGGTGAAAGGATTGATGAACACCAGACCGTTCACCGGCTGGGTAATGAGCTTACCCTGCTCCGTGAGCGAGAATTTCTTGAACTTGATGCCCACCTCGGAGTTGTCGATGAGTTTGCAGCAGCTGGCACCGCAGATGAAAAGGGCAATGGCCGTGAGGCCGATAATCCACAGGGTTTTGACAGAATTTTTTTTCATAATATGAGGACGTTTTAGAATTCGGGAATGGGGACCTTCATCTTCATAACACAAAAATAACGATATTTCACAATATCTTTGTAAATTTGAACAAACTAATCAACCAGAATATGAAACAAATCTTTTCCATCCTCGCCCTTTCCCTCACCCTCGGCGCCTGCGCACAGGAGCCGGAGCCTGCCCAGATTGTCGCCCACCGCGGCATGTGGAAAGAAAATGCCCAGAACTCCATCGCCTCCCTCAAGGCCGCTCAGGACTTCGGCTGCTGGGGCAGCGAGTTCGACCTTCACCTGACAGACGATGAAGTGATTGTGGTAAACCACGACGATATTATCGGAGAAACCAAAATCCAGACCAGCCCGCTGGAAGAGGTTCGCCGGTACACCCTGAAGAACGGGGAAAAGGTTCCCCTCCTGGACGAATACCTCAAGCAGGGAAGCCAAAGCAAGTGCGTCCTGGTGCTGGAACTCAAGGCCCATTATAATCAGGAAAGGGAAGACATCCTCATGGAAGAATGCCTGAAGGCGCTTCAGGAAAACAAACTGATGGATCCCAGCCGCATCGCCTTCATCTCCTTCAGTTACTATATCTGCAAGGAACTGGCCCAAAAATGCCCCGGTTATACCGTCCAGTACCTGGAAGGGGACAAATCTCCCGCAGAAGTGAATGCCGACGGCATCAACGGCATAGATTACCACTATTCCAAGTTCCAGAAGCATCCGGAGTGGGTGAAGGAAGCCCACGACCTTGGGATGAGCGTAAACGCATGGACAGTGGACAAGGCCGATGACATCCGCCAGATGATAGAATTGGGAGTGGACCAGATAACCACCAACGACCCCATCCTCACCCGCGAAATCATCCAGGAGAAGAAAAAGTAATGTCCTTCTATGAAAAAGCCGCCGGCAAAGGCCACCCGTGCGTTTCCAGTGCAGAGGCCATGCTGGATACCATTTTGGAGATGGGCATCGTCCCCTTCTTCGAGAATGGCATCCCCGGCTATTCCATAGAGGAGATGACCCCGGCGGAGAATTGGTTCGACACCCAGGAAAACCTCACCTACACTCCCTGGGACTGGAAGATTCTCTGCGTCCAAAGCGGAGAGGTGGCGTACGGCAAGTTCCTGCTGGGCGGCAAGGCCGCCTTCGCCACCGTAGAGTGGTACCGGGAGCTTCGGAACTACAGGCAATCCCAGCCCAAATACCAGCCGGACAAAGCCCAGCAGAAGATTCTGGAATACCTGTCCCAAAACGGCAGCGTCAGCATCAAGGAAATCCGCGGCCTGCTGGGCATCAAGAAAGGCCAGGCCGATGCCCTCATCTGCCGCCTCATGATGCAGTGCCGCGTGGTCACCGGAGACATCATCCGCGTGTACCGGGGGCCGGACCTTCACTACGACGGCTGGCAAACCTCCTCCTTCTGCACCCCCGAGGCCCTTTTTGACAGCCCGGCCGTCCCCTTCTTCGCCGGCTTTGAATCGGCCCGGCACGAAGGCCTGGAAGTGAATCGCTCCCCCGAAGAATCCTACCGGCTCCTGACAGAAAAAATCCGCAGCCTCTGTCCCGAGGCCACGGATAAACAGATAGCCAAACTGCTGGCTTAGAGTCTGTTTTGAAATGATTGATATTTTTATTTATAGTTTATTTTTGTGGAAATTTTTCTTGAAAATTTTTGGCCATAGGGGTTCCTATGGGTGA
>CAJOLS010000139.1 GCA_905235535.1 uncultured Bacteroidales bacterium | reverse complement strand
CTGCAGACCTTTTACGGTTACCTTCAGGCCTTTGCTGCCTTCGGGGGTGTTGTTCTTACGGAACTTGAAAGTGGCGATGGCGTCCAGGCCGCCGGCGCAGCCTACGCACAGCTCTCCCTCTTCCTCGGAGTCCAGGTTCAGGAGGATGTCTCCCTTCAGGAGGCCCGGAGCCAGGGCGTTGGCCCCGTTCATCCCGGTTTCTTCCGTGTAGGTGGCCAGAATCTCGATGGGACCGTGCTGGACGGAAGGGTCTTCCGCGACGGCCATTGCGAGGGACAGGCCTATTCCGTTATCGGCCCCGAGGGTGGTGCGGTCTGCCGTTACCCATTCGCCGTCCACATAGGCGCTGACGGGGTCTTTGAGGAAATCGTGCGTGCTGTCCGAGGTTTTCTGGGGAACCATATCCATATGGCCCTGCAGGATCACTCCCTTGCGGTTTTCCATGCCGGGGGTGGCGGGGATGCGGACCACTACGTTGGCGATGGGGCCCTTGCCGTCCTTGATGGTTTCGAAGCCGTGGGCGATACCCCAGTTATACAGGTGCTCAACTACTTTTTCCTCGTGGTGGGAGGGACGCGGAATCTGGGTGAGAGCGTAAAAGTTCTTCCAGACCACCTTGGGTTCAAGTTCTTGAATGCTCATTTGTGTTTATGTGTTTTGGGTTTATTTTCCGTATTGGCTGTCGCGGCCCAGCTGGTACACGGGTACGCGGGCGCTGAGGAGGACTTTGCTGTCCTGGGTGAGGGTGGCTTTGCACACCATGGGGGTGCGGAAGCGCAAGGGAGTTGTCTTGCCGCGCTTCTGGGTGGCGGCGTCGTCACTGGCGGGCTGGGTGCTTTCCGGCTCCAGGTTCAGGTAATAGGGGATTCCCCGGCTGCCTTCGGTGACAAAGCCGTCCGGCAGCAGGCGGAAGGCCAGGTAACGCTGCGTGGCGGCACCGGCCGAGGGAACGATGTCAAAGCTGCCGTTGAAGGTTTTGACTACGGTATAGCCCTCGAACAGGGCCAGGTATTCCTTTTCCAGGCGGGCAATCTCCTGCAGGGCCACTTCCATGGAATTGCCATAGAAGGTGGCGTCCGTATTGCCCGTGACAATGTTCATGCGCTCTTTCCGGAGGTTCAGGATGATATCGGCCGCCTCTGCCGCCCTGTCTTCCAGGGTTTTTTCCACCATTATCTTCTGCTCAATGGGCATTTTCACCAGGCCGGTGTCAGTTTGCACTTCCTGGTATTCAATGACCACGGTAGGCTTTTCAGGCTCTGTGATGCGGCCGTGGAAAGAGGCCGACGCCTTGCCGGGGAAACGCCAGGCCTGGAGTTCTCCCTCCGGTTTTTCGGGGAAGCTCACCAGCCCCTGGGCGCAGAGGGCCAGCAGGCCGGCGTTCTCCTGGTCCGTGGTGTACCAGGCCGTAGGGTCTGCCTCCGTGCGGGGAATGAGCCTGGCCTTGGTGACAACGGTGTTTACTTCGTCCTTGCTGCGCACCTCCAGGTTAAGGAGACGCTGGGCAAAGGAAGCGTAAGGTCCGGCGAAAAAGCTCTCCTGCCGGGCTTCCACTTCCAGGGTAAAGGTGGTGCGGGGAAGGGCATAGTAAACCTCCTGCGCCCCAAGCGGAAACAGGCTCAGGGTAAGGAATGCTGCAATGATGAGACTCTTTTTCATTTCCATCGTTTATGGGTCCAGAGGTAGTTCCAGGGCTGCCGCTCCAGGTCTTCCTCCAGCAGTTGATAATATTGTTTGGTTATTTCCAGGGCGTCCTGGCCGCCGGCGTGCTCCGTAATGGGGACGAAGGTGATGCTGTAACCGCCTTCTTCCCGGCATTGGTAGCGGAGGTACACCACGGCCATGTCCAGTTTGACAGCCAGTTTGGCCGCAGCCGTAGTGACGCGGGTTTTCTGGTGCATGAAATCCATTTCGCTGCCGGTACCGCTGTAAGGGTACTGGTCTGCTATGAAATTGTACAGGAACTTCTTTTCCTTGTTCTCCAGCACGAAGCGGAGGATGTTGTCCGAGGCTACGTACCCGTGGAATCCCTGGTCCAGCACCGGGGCGGGCCGGTTGTGGGACATGACGGTTTCCCAAAAGGGGCTGCTCATCCTGTGATAGGTGACGGCCAGGGCCGAAGGGTCTATGTACAGGGAAGTGCCGTAGGCGTATTGGTTGAACCCGCCGAACAGTTCCCAGTTGCCCGTATGGGCCTGCAGGAGCATGATTTGCGGACAGGTTTCGTAGATGCGCCTGAGCTCTTCCGGGTTGGTGAGCTCTACGATGTGGCTTTCGTGCAGCCGCTTCCGGCCCTTGGGACCGCGGCAGGCACCGAACCATATCATTTCCGTGAGGACGGTGGTAAAGTGCGTATAGAAGCGCTTGCCTATGGCTTGGAGGTCTTCGTACTTCCTGTCCGGGAAGCAGCGGACCAGGTTGGCCATCACTACGTCCCTCCTGTAGCGGAAGACGCTTCCCACTATCCACGCCAGGCGCCGGCCCCACCAGCGGTGGTAGCCCAGCGGGAGCCGCCCCTGCAGGTGCAGGAGGCCCTCTGCGATGCGCGTGCCCGGTGATGTCCTTTCCTTACTCATTAATTTGCAAATATAGTCATAATCCCGCTAAACCCCAAAGGGCCGAAAGATTTGTTTTTCAGGAAAATAATCCCTATATTTGCAGTCCTTTTTGGGCTTCCACTGGTCCCGGAAAAGGCTTAAAACATTTATTAACAATTAATTAACAAACAATGGTTAACCAGTACGAAACCGTTTTCATTGCAACTCCCGTTTTGTCTGACACCCAGATGAAGGAAGCGGTTGCCAAGTACGTCAAG
>CAJOLS010000138.1 GCA_905235535.1 uncultured Bacteroidales bacterium | reverse complement strand
AGAAGCAGCAGAGTAAGAAACGCTAAACGTCATGCCCGGCTTTGTCCGGGCATCTCTTTTTATGATAGAGAAGAATCTGCAGCAAATCCGGAAGAAGCTCCCCGCAGAAGTTTCATTGGTGGCTGTTTCCAAATTCCATCCTGTAGAAAGACTTCTGGAGGCGTACGATGCCGGTCAGCGTATCTTTGCGGAGAGCCGTCCGCAGGAGTTGGCCGCCAAGGTGCCCCGGATGCCATCAGACGTGCAGTGGCATTTTATCGGCCATCTGCAGACCAACAAGCTCAAGCTGGTGCTTCCTTACGTTACCCTCGTGCAGTCCGTAGATTCCCTGCATTTGCTGGAAGCCATCAGCAAATGGACTTATGAGAACGACAGGGTGGTGGATGTCCTTCTGGAGCTCCATCTTGGGGCCGAAGAAACCAAACAAGGCTTCTCCGAAGAAGAAATTCTGGAGATTGTTGAATCATTCCGGAGCGAAGCGACTGCGCCATCAGGCGCACGACCGGGCCGGGTATTTGCCGACAGGCAAATACGGAAAGGCGAAAAGGTCGCGGGGGTGTTCGAGGGGGCTGCTCCCCTCGTCAGATTAAAGGGCTTGATGGGAATGGCGACGAATACGGAGGATATAGAGGTGGTGGAGAGGGATTTCGAGCGGATAGAGACGCTGTATAAAAGAATCAAAGCCTCCGGGGTGGAAGGCTTTGATATCTTGTCCATTGGAATGTCTGGGGACTGGCCCATTGCAGTGAGGCATGGGGCGACGATGGTGCGTATCGGTACGGATATCTTCGGCCCCCGGGAGTATTAATCCAGAAGCTTGGCTATTTGTTTGTCCGTAGCCTCGGGACAGAGGCTGCGGATTTTTTCTGTCAGGAGCCGGTAGGATTCTTCGGGGGAATGAGGGGTGTCGCTGTCAAACAGTTCCTCCGGGGCGCAGAAGCTGGAAACCTGCCAGCCGTCGTAGTGGAGGTCTTCTCCGCGGTACACGCGGGTGATGTCTCCGGTAACAAGGCGGCACTGCATCATCAGGCGGCTTGCCAGGGTATCGGCCTGTCCTTTCTTGATATTCAGGAGCCCCCGGATGTCCTTGATACCCATGCTGCCGTTTTCCTTCAGGAAGGCCAATATTTTCTGCTGGGCTTCGTCGGGCCGATATTTGGCCTGTGCCTGCCGGTAATTCCTCAGTTCCCTGTACCACTGAATGGTAGCGAAGGCCGCCTTGCCGCCCAGAAGGAACTTCCCGTAGGCCACTTCTCCGCTCTGGACGCAGGGAATCTTCCAGTCCCAGGGTGTTTGAGACAAGTTTTCCTGCGTATCAAACCAATATTGCGGGGCAGTCATTTCCTCGATGGAATAAGCGGGAATGACATTCTGGAAGAAGGGGACGATGCCCAGTTCCCGGATGGCAGCGAGCATGGTTTCCGCACTCACGATGTGGGGAGGGCGGGGTCCGACGGCTTTTTTATCAAATGACATAACAGCGGAGTTTCGTAGATTTGTTCTTTATTCTGGTACAAAGTAATCCAAATTTACAAAGATATTGCGAAATATTGCTATTTTTGTGTTATGAAGATGAAAGTACTCAACACAGAATTTTAAAACTTTCTGATACAATGAAAAAAACCAGCGTCAAAACTCTTTGGATCATTGGCCTCACGGCCATTGCCCTTTTCATCTGTGGCGCCAGCTGCTGCAAACTCATCGACAACTCCGAGGTGGGAATCAAGTTCAAGAAATTCTCGCTCACGGAGCAGGGCAAACTCATCACCCAGCCGGTGAACGGTCTGGTGTTCATCAACCCTTTTACCACGGATATCTTTACTTATCCGGTGTATGTGCAGCGTGTAGATTATCCCGCTTTCACCGTCACCACCAAGGATGCCGCCACCTTCAGCATGGACCCCACCCTGGCCTATATGGTTAACCGTGACAAGGCTACCGAAATTTTCACCAAGTATCGCAAGCCCCTGTCCGATATCGAAGCCGGTTACATGCGCACCTGCATCTACGACGCCTATCGCATCACCGCCAACAACTACACTTCGGACGAGTTGATGGCCAGCCGTGCCAAGTTTGAGGCCGAGGTGCGCGCCATGCTGGATATGTCCCTGGGGGAAGAAGGCTTTGTGGTGCAGGAGTTCACTTCCCAGATTACGCCTCCAGAGAGCCTCCGTCAGATGATTGATGCCAAGAATGCCGCCATCCAGAGCGCCCTCAGGGCTGAAAACCAGGTAAAGGAAGCCGAGGCCAACGCCAAGATTGAGATTGCCAAAGCCGAGGGTGAGGCCCAGGCCCTGAAGATCAAGGCCGATGGTGAAGCCTACTACAACCGCACGGTGGCCGCTTCCCTGAATGCCCTGTTGGTGCAGCAGGACGCCATCCAGAAGTGGGACGGCAAACTTCCGGAGTACAATGGCGGCGGAGCTCTTCCTTTCATCAATATAAAGTAAGGAGTTTCGAGTCCCATGAAGTTTAAGGCACCCAACACGTATGTGATTATTTTTGCTCTGCTGGTACTGTGTGCAGTGGCTACGTGGTGTGTCCCCGGTGGACAGTATGTAATGGCCGATGACGGAAAGCTATCCTATGAAGCGGTGGAATCGGTGCCGCAGACCTGGCAAGTGTTCACGGCCATCTATCACGGTTTTGTAAAGCAGGCGGGCATCATTGTCTTCATCCTGGTGGTGGGCGGGGCTTTCTGGCTGCTCAATGCTACGGGGGCCGTATCGGCCGGTATCGGCCGGTTTATCGCCCGGGTTGGTAAGCGGGACAAATGGGTACTGGTAGCCCTTACGCTACTTTTTTCGCTGGGCGGTGCGGTTTTCGGCATGAGTGAGGAGACCATTCCCTTCGTGGGGATGGTGGTTCCGCTCATGCTC
>CAJOLS010000137.1 GCA_905235535.1 uncultured Bacteroidales bacterium | reverse complement strand
TTGGAGACGGCTTCACCAATATGCTTACGCCGACTTCCGGCGTGCTCATGGCTGCCCTGGCCATGGCCCGTATTCCCTACGAAAAGTGGGTTCGCTGGGTCTGGAAGGGTACGCTGGCCCTTCTTGCCATCGGCCTTCTGCTTCTCCTGGTCACAGTCCTTTTCCCCATATCTGAATTTTAACGAAGAATGGCCACCGATGCAGGCGGCCATTCTTTTTGATTCGTGTCCGGCTTAGTGGGCCATGATGGCGCCTACCAGACCCAGGATGGCGTAGAATTCCGGGAGTGCAGCGTAGATGAGGGTGTTGGTGAACACGTCGTGACCTTGGGAAATGCCTACGATACCGTTGGCGCACACCTGACCCTGACGGATGCCGGAAAGCATACAGACCAGACCTACGGAGATGCCGATACCGAAACAGAGGGCTCCGGAGATGGTTCCGCTGGTGAATTTACCCAGCATCATGAAGAAGGCCACGAAGCCGTAGATACCCTGTGTGGCAGGGAGGGCGGAGAGCACCATGTAGCTTCCGGAGGCTTCCGGTTTGCGTTTGAGTGCACCTTCGGCGGCGTTACCCGCGATGGTGGTGCCATAGGAAGAACCCACACCCGCCAGTGCAAGGACGAGTCCGAGTCCGAGATAACCAAGAATTTGTTCCATAATTGTAATGTTATTTATTTATTGTTTTTTTATCGGATTATAATTGCGTCCGGCGGCCTCGTAGCCGGAATTCTTGAAGAATTCCAGGAAGTTGAGTCGCAAGGGATGAACAAAGGCGCCCAGGGCACACATGGCAATATTGAGTGTATGTCCGATGACTACCAGCAGGACGAAGGGAATCCATAGGATGGCGTTGGAGCCGTCTCCCAGGACCATTTTTCCCATGTCGTTGAAAGCCATGCCCAGCATTCCGCCGGCCAGGCCCAGGGCATACAGGCGAAGATACGAAAGGACATCTCCCAGCAAACCGGTGGCGGTGTTGTAGGTATCCCACAGTCCCATGCCGATATTGGCCAGCTTGTTTCTTTCAGGGTTGTTGAACACGAAGATACCCAGGGCCGATACCACGCCCAGCACGATGATGATCCATTTGGTGATGGCGCTGTCCATGACTCCGGTCAGGGCCAGTCCTCCTACCACCACACCTCCTACGATAAGGAGTGTCCATCCCAGGGTTCCCAAGGACGCGGTTAAGCCGTTCACCTTCACCGCTTGGTGGGCCTTGACCAGCATGGCCAGGCAGATGTGCACGATACCCACCAGGATGGAGAGCACCATGCCGCCTGCATAGCCGCCTATCTCTGCGGGCAGGAAAAGGGAACTGACGGGTTCAAAAACCTTCCAGGTGGAAATGTCCACGGAGAAGAAGGAATGCATGAAGAAGCCCACCACCACTGTTCCTATACCCAGGGTGGTTACCAGGGGCGCCATGCTCTTGAAACTTTCCACTTTCCCCAGCAGCAGGCCGATAATGATGAGAATGAGACCATAGCCTGCATCTCCCATACACAGGGCGAAGAACAGCAGGAAGAAAACGGAAATGAAGGGGGTGGGGTCGAAACCGTTGTAAGCCGGCCGGCCATACATGTCCGTGAGCGGCTCGAACATCTTCACGTAGGAGTTGTTGCTGAAGGTGATGGGCGGATTGTCCATTACCTGTGCTTCCTCCTTGAGGTACAGTACTCCGGTCTGTTCCAGGGCTGCAGTGACAGCTTCGTCCTTTTCCGAGGGTGCATAGCCTACAAGGGTGAGGACGGTGTTTTCTGCCGCTGACTGCGCTGTTACGCCGGCCAGGTACAGGTCCAGTTTTTCCAGGGCTTCCGTGCGGAGTTTCTCCAGTTCGGGAATGCGCTCTTTTGCTCCGGCAATGCGGCGCTGCGTTTTCTTGAAATGCTCTTTTCTTTCCTCTAACTGGGCCATTTTCTCCGTTACGCAGCTTTCGGGGATGGGGACCTCTCCGGGGAGGGGGTCTTCTCCGGCCACCACAAAGTACACCGTCTTACCCTTCTTTCCGCAGATGATGGTGAGGGCATACTCCTGGGCCCATTCCGGCTTAAACTGCTTTTGGGAAAGGATATGAAAATGAAGGGGAACACCGGCCTGGGCCAACTGGTCCACTGTCGATCTGTCAAAATATCCCCAGGCCCTGAGGTCTTTCACCTCTTTTTCCAGGGCCTTGATTTCTACCATATCCTCCGAGTAGCGCATAATTTGGCCACCGGCCAGGCGGACGATGTCTCCGTCAATGTGCTCCGGCCTGGTGTCTTCCGGGATGACAGCCTTGTTCAGGCCCTGGATGAGACCGTCCAGCAGCTCTACCTCTCCGGCGAGTTTCTGGGAGGTCTCGTCTACGGGCTTGGCGCTGCGCGTGATGTCCACAAGGCCGATTTCCTGGAGTTTCTCCAGGAGCGGTCCTTCTTCTTCCTTCAACAGGACGAAGGAGTATTTGGTCATGGGAGTAATCATATGCGCTCTGAGGCCTCCTCCTCCTCTGCATGGCGTTTTTTTACAATCTTGGAAGAAGCCTTGGAGAGGTTCTCCTCGTCCTCCATGTAGCGTTTGATCTTGCGGATGGCTTCCTGGAAACCGGGAATCTGCACTTTTTCGTACAAGTTCACCTTCTGGGTGGTTTTGCGGCGGTTGTAATCCAGGATACGGGCTTTTTCCAGGTACACCTCGGATTCGATGCCCAGGCGACTGAGTTCCTTGAGGATTTTGACTCCGTCTGCGAACCAGGCCGGTTTCACGAAGGCGTTGAAGGTTTTGATCTGGTAGTGGATTTCTCCCAGGGCGGGCGTTTTCACGCCGGCTACCTTCTTGGTGTACAAATCTACATCCGTAATGGCTATCAGACCGGGGTCGAACTCGTTCCACAGGGCGGCCAGGTAATCATAACGCTGTAGGGCGGCTTCCAAGTCTGCAATCAAACGCTCGCTGTCGGCCTTGGCCTTG
>CAJOLS010000136.1 GCA_905235535.1 uncultured Bacteroidales bacterium | reverse complement strand
TAAGCGTGCTTCCTCTTGATCTTTCCCGATCCGGTAAGCGTAAAGCGCTTTTTGGCACCGGAGTTGGTTTTAAGCTTTGCCATTGTGTTAAACAATTAATAATTATACATTCCCTCTTGTCATCCCAGGCCTGTTGTCATCCCCGGCTTGACCGGGGATCCCCAATCCAGTTGGGGATGACGGTTGGGCTTATTTCTTTTTAACAGGAGCGATCATCATGCTCATGCGCTTGCCTTCCAGCACCGGCATGTTCTCTGCCCGGCCAAACTCTTCCAGCTCTACAGCAAAGCGCAGGAGCTGTTTCTCTCCCTGCTGGGCGAACTGGATGGAACGTCCGCGGAAGAAGATGGAGGCCTTTACCTTGGAGCCCTCCTGGAGGAACTCCTGGGCGTGCTTGAGCTTGAACTGGAAATCATGTTCGTCCGTGTTGGGGCCGAAACGGATTTCCTTGATCACTATCTTGGCAGCGTTGGCTTTCATCTCCTTGGCTTTCTTGCGCTGCTGGTACAGGTACTTCTGGTAATCCAGAATCTTGCACACCGGCGGGTCTGCCTTGGCGCTGATTTCCACCAGGTCCAGCTCCTGCTCCTCGGCCATGGCGAGGGCCTTGGAGAAGGGATAGATGCCCTGCTCCGGGATGTTTTCCCCTACCAGACGAACCTCTGACGCGGTAATTTCACGGTTAATCCGAAGGGCGTTTTCGTCCTTCTGGTTACCCTGCATCTGCTGGGGCTTCTTCTTCAGACCCGAAGGTCTGGGCTTGAAAGGCGTTGCGATAGTTTTACTCCTTTAATTGGTTAAACTTACTGGGCCAGTTCTTCGGCCACAGCGTTGTGGACATAATCCACAAACTGCGGCACAGTCATGGAACCCTGGTCCACGGCTCCACGGCGTACCGAGACGGATTCCTCCGCCTGCTCCTTCTCTCCCACGATGACCAGCAGCGGCACTCTCATGAGGGAAGTCTCTCTAATTCGCTTACCCAGAGTCTCGTTACGGTCATCTATGGAGGCGCGAATTTCGGAATTATTTAGCAGATTTACAACTTTTTTCGCATAATCTGCGTATTTTTCGCTCACAGGCAGCACTTTAACCTGGTCCGGGTGCAGCCACAGGGGCAGATGACCGGCGGTGTGCTCCAGCAGCACGGCCACAAAACGCTCCAGGGAGCCGAAGGGGGCGCGGTGAATCATCACCGGGCGTTTGCGGGTACCGTCGGAATCCACATATTCCAGTTCGAAGCGCTCCGGCAGGTTGTAATCTACCTGGATGGTACCCAGCTGCCAGCTGCGGCCGATGGCGTCCTTCACCATGAAATCCAGCTTGGGGCCGTAGAAAGCGGCTTCTCCGGTTTCCACCACGTAAGGCAGACCCTTCTTCTTGGCGGCGTCGATGATGCCCTGTTCGGCCTTGGCCCAGTTTTCGTCGGAACCTATATACTTGGACGGGTTCTTGGGGTCCCTCAGGGACACCTGGGCAGTGAACTTGTCAAACTTCAGGGTTTTGAACACGTAGAGGATGAGGTCTATCACCTTCTCGAATTCCTCCTGGAGCTGGTCCTGGCGGCAGAAAAGGTGGGCGTCGTCCTGGGTGAAGCTGCGCACACGGGTGAGGCCGTGCAGTTCTCCGGACTGCTCGTAACGATAGACGGTGCCGAATTCTGCAAAGCGCAGCGGGAGGTCACGGTAGCTGCGGGGTGCGGCGGAAAATCTCGCAGTGGTGGGGGCAGTTCATGGGTTTGAGGAGGTATTCCTCTCCCTCCTGCGGGGTATGGATGGGCTGGAAGGAATCCTTGCCGTATTTGGCATAGTGGCCGGAAGTGACATAGAGCTCCTTGCCGCCGATATGGGGCGTTACCACGGGGAGATAGCCGTATTCGGCCTGCTTCTTGGCCAGGAAGGCCTGCAGGGTGTTGCGAAGGGCGGCGCCGCGGGGCAGCCACAGGGGCAAGCCGGCACCCACGCGCTGGGAGAAGGTGAAAAGCTCCATCTCCTTGCCAATCTTGCGGTGGTCCCGCTTCTTGGCCTCTTCCAGCACCAGCAGATATTCGTCCAGGAGGCTCTTTTTCGGGAAGGTGATACCGTAGATACGGGTGAGCTGCTGGCGGGTTTCGTCTCCCCTCCAGTAGGCTCCGGCCAAGGACAGCACTTTCACGGCCTTGATCACATCCGTATTCTTCAGGTGCGGACCGCGGCACAGGTCTGTGAACTGGCCGTTGGTATAATAGGTAATGGTACCGTCTTCCAGTTCGGAGATAAGCTCCTGCTTGTACTGGTCTCCCTTCTCGGTGAAGTATTTCATGGCATCGGCCTTGGACACCTCTATGCGGCAGAAGTCCTGCTTCTGGCGGGCAAACTCCAGCATCTTGTCTTCGATGGCCTTGAAGTCTGCGTCCGTGAGGGTGTGGCCGTTCATGTCCACATCGTAATAGAAACCGTTCTCAATGGCGGGGCCGATACCGAACTTCACGCCCGGGAAAAGGGCCTCCAGCGCCTCGGCCATCAGGTGGGAGGAGCTGTGCCAGAACACTTTCTTGGCCTCGTCATCTTCCCACTTGAGGAGGCGGATGGCCACATCCTGCGTGATGGGACGCATGAGGTCTATGGTGGTTCCCTTGGAAGTCTCGGGTTCATCGGCCGTCTTGATATTCACGGCCAGAATCTGCTCGGCCAAACGGGGGCTGATGCTCATGGCTACATCATAACCGGTTACGCCAGCTTCGTACTGACGTACACTTCCATCGGGAAACGTAATGTTAATCATAATCTTCGTTTGAGTTTATTACTTGAGCCTGCAAAGATAACAATTTTTTACCTTATATGCTCTCTTTTATCTGGTAATGGTTTCTCTCGGTAGAGCTGCGGGCTATCATCTCTCCGAGGAAACCGGCCAGGAAGAGCATCACGCCCAGGACCACCGTGAGAAGGGCCAGATAGAAGATGGGCTGGTCTGTTACGGCACGGTAAGGGAGCCCGTGGGTCTGGTGAATCAGCTTGATGGCCACAATGCAGATGGTCATGACAAAGCCCACGAGGAACATCAGGATGCCGCTGGAGCCGAAAAAGTGCATGGGCTTGCCGCCGAAGCGGGACAGGAACCACAGGCTCATCAGGTCCAGGAAGCCGTGTACGAAACGGTCCATCCCAAACTTGGATACACCAAACTTGCGCTTCTGGTGATGCACGGGCTTTTCCCCAATCTTGGAGAAACCTGCATTCTTGGCCAGGTACGGGATGTAGCGGTGCATCTCTCCATACACCTCTATGTTCTTCACCACCTCGGCCCTGTACGCCTTGAGGCCGCAGTTCATGTCGTGCAGGTGGATGCCGGTCACCTTGCGGGCCGTCCAGTTGTACAGCTTGGAAGGCAGGTTCTTGGTGAGGGCGTTGTCCTTGCGGTGCTTTTTCCAGCCGCTCACAAGGTCGTACCCATCTTCTCGTATCATTCTCACCATCTCGGGGATTTCCTCCGGGGAATCCTGCAAATCGGCGTCCATCGTTATCACGATATCCCCCTTGGCAGCGGCAAACCCTTCAAAGAGGGCGGCCGATTTGCCATAATTGCGGCGGAAGCGGATGCCGTGAACGAGACCCCCGGTCGGGCCGGGGGTGACGGTTTTGCCGTCATGGCCGGCTTGATCGGCCATCTCCCGAATCACGTCCCAGGAGCCGTCGGTGGAACCGTCGTCCACAAAGATGAGCTCATAAGTGAAGTCCTTGAGGGAGGCGTCTATCCAGGCCTTCAGTTCCGGCAGGCTCTCGGCCTCGTTGTAGAGGGGAATGACAAGTGTAAGATCCATATCGTATTATTGTTCATCGGCCTGGTCATCGTCCTCGTCGGTGGAACGGTAACGCGTGCCGAATACTTCTTGCATAAAAATGTAGCGGGACAGGATAGAGGCCAGCACCGTACCGTACAGGTAGCAGTACAGCCACTGGAAAAGGAAGGTGAGTACCGGCAACTTGTCCAGCATGCCGTCCACGGCTTCCCGCTCCGAAGCCCCCATGGCCATGGACGTGGAAAGCTGGTCCACCAGGGCATTCATCTCTTCCTGGGGCATCTGCATGATGAAAAGCGCCTGGGCCGATGCCAGCAGGATACCGCTCAGAAGAGCCATCCGGCGCCCCAGACGGGCGGTGTCCGTCACCTTTACGCCTTCGAACTTGTCCCGGAAGTCCAGCAGGGAGCGCTTCATCAGAAGGATGCAGCCGAAGAATTCCACCACCCAGAGGATGACGGCCGCCGCCGTCATGAGGAAGTTGGAGCCGCTGAGCGCGCTCACTTCCTTCAGGCTTAGACACAGCACGGAAAGGCCCCCCAGATAAAGGGCGCCCTTCCCCGCCTCGTTCCATACGGCATTATTATCCATTGTCCTTTTCATAATTTACAAATATACAAAAAACCTGTTAAAAAAGATTCTTCGCCCTCCGGCCTCAGAATGACAAAAGTCCTTCATGACAAAAGTCCCTCCCCCGAGGGGAGGGGTTTCGGGAGGGGGTAACGTGGGGGCTTGGGTTCTTTAGTTTATAGGCCTCCGGCCTATAAACGAAGAACGCCAGGCGTCTGGTGACGTCTGGCGTTCCAAAGAACCGCAGCTACCTACTCTCCCACCTGGTGGGGCAGTACCATCGGCGATGGTGAGCTTAACTTCTCTGTTCGGAATGGGAAGAGGTGGTTC
>CAJOLS010000135.1 GCA_905235535.1 uncultured Bacteroidales bacterium | reverse complement strand
GGGCCAGCTTCCCTTGGAAAAGGGCCTGCACCCCTACAAGCTCCTTTACTTCGAAGACTACGAAGGCCAATCCCTCGAATGGGGCTGGAAGGCTCCCGGGAAGGCCGATTATACCCCCATCCCCGCATCCCGCCTGTTCTACAAATGATGACACGAAAGCTGAAATATCTGCTTTTGGCCCTGCTGTTCCCCTTGTGCCTGCACGCGCAGGAGGTGCAGGAAGACAATACTTTCGGCGGCTGGGAGTTCATAGAGGTATATCACGACTTTGGCAAAAGTCCCCTTTACGCTTCCATCTACTTTGAGCACGACAACTTCCAGTATAGACGCTTGGACAACTGGTATGTCCGCACCACCGTGGGTGTAAAGCTTCCCCCCTGGCTCAAGGCCGATGTGGCCTATGACTTCCTGAAGGAGCCGGGAATCCATTCCCACAGGGCGCTTTTCAACCTCACCGGCACCCTGACGCAGGGAAATCTGAAAGCGAGCCTCCGGGAAAGGTATATCCATACCTGGACCCCGACCGACGGCACGCAGGGCGATGTGCTCCGTTCCATGCTCAAGCTGCAGTATGACATTCCCGATTCCCGTTTCTGCCCTTATGTGGCCATAGAAGTGTTTACATGGAAAAAATGGAAGAAAACCCGCCACTACGTGGCCTGCTGTTACAATTTCTCCCGGAACGTCCAAATGGAAGCCTATTATTTGTACTATACCTTCAACGACAGGCCTGCAGAGCATGTGCTCGCTATCGGCCTTAATTTTAAAATATCAAATAAACCTCCTGGATTTTACCCGGGTTAAAACACATAATCAATTCATTATGAGCAAGTTGCATTTCACGCTGACAACAGCATTCTTCATCCTGCTCGCCGGCATGGCCCATGCACAGGAAGTGAAGGTGGAGCAGGCGAAATTCTCCGCCGGAGACAATGCCGCCTGGCTCAAACCCGACTTCAACGACAGCCCATGGCAGACCCTCCGCTTGGACAAGGAATGGGACCTGCAGGGGGTCAAGCTGTACAACAACTTTGCCTGGTACAGGCTGCACGTCGTGATACCTTCTGCCCTCAAAGACAAGCGGACGGGGCAGATTGCGCTCCATATCGGCCCGGTGGACGACTGCGACGAAACGTATTTCAACGGGCACTTGGTGGGCAAGACCGGCACCACGCCGGAGGACCCGGAGGGGTATCAGGGTTACTGGCAGAAGGAGCGCCGCTACCTGGCCGACGCCTCCTGGGTGCGTTGGGACAAAGATAACGTGATTGCCGTGCGGGTGTACAATGCCGATGGCGAAGGCGGCTTCTACAAACGGGCGGCCTATATTGAAAAACCCATGCTGGCCGATTATGTCTCCCTGGCGGTAAGCGGAGAAAGCGGCCAGGCCAAGGCCGTTCTGAGCAGCACACACAAAAGCAGCGGCAAGCTGACGGCCACGGTCCGGGACGGAGAGACCGGAAAGGTTCTGCAGACCAGACACTGGAATGTGAAGCTGGACAAAAAGAAGTCCTTCACGGCCACCATACCTGTCGAGGGCCCTTCCCGCGTGGTATTCACCTACGAAGACCCCGGCTTTGGGGAAACGCTGGAGAAGAATTTCTGCAATCCTTATATCCTCACCCCGGCCGCTCCGGCCAAACCCCGCTACAACGGACCGCTGGTGTTTGGCGTACGGCCCGGCTCCCCGGTGATCTTCCGCTTAGCCTTCTCCGGAGAAAAGCCCATGAAATATAGCGTGGAAGGCCTTCCGGAAGGCGTCGATCTGGACGAGGAGAACGGCGTCCTGAGCGGCAAGGTGCTCAAGGAAGGAGACTATCCGCTGGTTTTGAAAGCCTCCAACACCAAAGGCATGGCCCAGCAGGCCTTCACCCTCAAGGTGGGTCCCAAGATTGCCCTCACCCCGCCCATGGGCTGGAACTCCTGGAACTGCTGGGGCACCAGCGTGTCGCAACAGAAGGTGATGACATCGGCCGCGGCGCTCATCAACCGCGGTCTGGCCGACTACGGTTACAGCTACATCAACATTGACGATGCCTGGGAGGCCCCGGAAAGGGCGGCCGACGGCAGCATCCTCACCAACGAGAAGTTCCCGGACATGAAGGCGCTGGGAGACTGGCTCCATTCCAAGGGACTCCGCTTAGGCATTTATTCCAGCCCCGGAGACCGCACCTGCGGAGGCTATATAGGCTCCATCGACCACGAGGAGCAGGACGCCAAAACCTGGAACGACTGGGGCGTGGACTATCTCAAATACGACTGGTGCGGCTACAACAAGGTTTTCGTTGCCAGCGAAGACCACTCCACGGCCGCCTACCTGCGTCCCTACGTGAAGATGCAGCAGTACCTGCGCGAGCAGCCCCGCGACATCTTCTATTCCCTGTGCCAGTACGGCATGGCCAGGGTGTGGGAGTGGGGCGCCTTCATCGACGCCAACTCCTGGCGCACCACCGGAGACATCAACGACACCTGGGAATCCCTCTATTCCATTGGCTTTGAGCAGCAGGCCGGCCTGCATCCTTACGCCGGTCCCGGCCACTGGAACGACCCCGACATGCTGGTCGTGGGCAAGGTGGGCTGGAGCGACGAGCTCTGGGACAGCCGCCTGACCCCTGACGAGCAGTACACCCACATCTCCCTGTGGTCCCTGCTGGCCGCCAACATGCTCATTGGCTGCCCCCTGGACCAGATGGACGATTTCACCTTCAACCTCCTGTGCAACAACGAGGTAAACGCCGTGAACCAGGATATTCTGGGCCGTCAGGCGCACCAGGACGTGGTGGAGGACGGCATCCAGATCTGGAGCCGGGACCTCTACGACGGCGGCAAGGCCGTGGGGATCTTCAACCTGAACGACGCCGCCATGCCCACCCTTCTGAAGGGCGCCCTGGAGAAAATCGGCATAGAGGCGAAGATCGCGCGCGACCTGTGGCGGCAGAAAGACATCCCCACGGACGCCATCTATAGCATCCCCTCCCACGGAGTCCTCTACGTAAAAGTAAAATAACAACATACTGATTATGAAAAAATTATCGCTTGCTTTAACCCTGGCCGCCATTGTCGTGGCCTGCACCCCCAAGGCGGTGGACAGCACCGCCCTCCCGCTGGTCCCGGC
>CAJOLS010000134.1 GCA_905235535.1 uncultured Bacteroidales bacterium | reverse complement strand
CTCGCAGGCGAAAAGTATGACACGGCGCTGCAAAACCTTTACGGCGATGACGGCCTGTTCCATGCTGTCCACCAGCGCCCAGCCGATGCCACCGCCGCTGCCGGTGTCGATGAAACCGTCCTGCGGGCGTGTGTACAGGGCATATTTTCCGTTCACGAACTCCGGGTGCAGCACCACGTTCCGCTGCTGTGAGGCAGACTGGATGTCGGGCAGCCGTTCCCAGTTCACCAGGTCATGGGTGCGGGCGACGCCTGCGGCGGCCACGGCTGCCGAGAGGTCCCCGGGGGCCGACGGATCCTTCCGTTCCACGCAGAAGATGCCGTATATCCAGCCGTCCTCGTGGGCGGTGAGGCGCATGTCGTACACATTGGTGGCAGGTTCCCCCCATTCGGGCAGGGTGACGGGCCGGGGCCGGAAGGTGAAATGATCCACGCCATTGGGACTTTCGGCCACGGCGAAGAAGGACTTGCGGTCGGCTCCTTCCACGCGCACCACCAGCATGTACTTTCCGTCCCGTTTGATGGCGCCCGCATTCAGCGTGGCATGTATGCCGATGCGTTCCATCAGATAGGGATTGCGCAGGGAGTCAAAGTCGTAGCGCCATTCCAGCGGGGTGTGTTCCGCCGTGACGACAGGGTTCAGCCAGCGCTCGTATACGCCGTTCCCCTCAATGGGGACGTTCTTTCTGTCAAGCAATTCCCGATGGTTCTCGCGAAGCCATGCCTGTCTCTCGTCAAAATTCATAGGTTCGTTTTTTATTCCAGGAACAGTATGTTGTCCAATTCACGGAAGGCCTTCATGTCGGCCTCATGTTCAAATCCGGGCCAGGCGGCATAGAAATGGCCGGGCCTGTCCCAGGCATTGCGCCAGGTGAGGAGATAGCTGACGGGATAGTCCCGGATGGCCGGTTCCAGCGTGGCGGTCCACCAAGTGGGGTCAGCAAGCCCTTCCAGGCCCGTTTCGCTCAGGCACATCAGCTTCTCGTGCTCCGTGGCCAGGGCATTCAGATAGGTCAGGTTGGATTTCAGCTCTTCGGCATAACGCACCCCGGCCTCCTCCACGGAACCGGCACCCGCCGATTCATAGGTGTCGATGCCGAGGATATCCACAAACTCTCCGCCGGGATAGCGGCTCATGTAAGCCTCGGGGCCGCAGTCTCCGTTGGGAGAATAGCACCAGAGGATGTCGGTGATGCCGCGCTCCTTGGTGAAGTAAAGCCAGGTCATGCGATAGAGCTCCTGGTACTGTTGTGCGGTACACAGCTTCCCGCCCCACCAGAACCAGCTGCCCAGATTCTCGTGCCAGGGACGGAAGATGACAGGGACGCCTGTCGATTCGATGAAATCGGCCGCCCGTTGCAGCCAAAGGCGGAATTCCGCGTACTTTTCCCCGCCGGGAAGGACGGATGCCACCACCTGGTCGGAGCTGATGTCCCAGGCATCGCCGCCCGTGAGGGGGTTGCGCGGATGCCAGGAAAACGTGACGATGCCGCCGCGCTCCACGTGCAGCTGTGCCGCCTTGCGGATGAGGTCGAAGGGCACGTTGTCCAGGTTGTTCTCCCAACCCAGTTCCACACCGCCCAGGTCGAAGCCCAGCACCATCGGCCAGGCCCCGGTGACCGCCTTCACGTCGGAGCGCTCCAGCGGGTCGTTCTCCCAGTCTTCCACCTTCCAGCTGTGGCCGTAAGACAGGTCATCCTGGTGGCCGTAGGCAATCTTGCCTTCCTCGGCGTAGGTGAAGAGCCGGTGCACCAACTGGTCCTTGGGCGTTTCCATCGGCTTTTTGTTTCCGCCGCCGCAGGCTGTCAGGGCCAGGACCGACAAAATCCAATATCCAATTTTTCTCATCATGTCCTTCTTCAGAATTTCGGTGCGCTGTCAAAAACGCTTTGGAGGGTGTAGCCCGTGTCTGTCGTATTCCATGCCTTCACCATCGCCTGCACGGGTTCCTTTCCGTTGGAAGAATACGCCCCGGTCCCGTGGTTGAAATAGCCGTGATTCTCCTGGCCGTAGCCGTCCACGCCATTGTCCCAGAGGAAGGCGGAAATCCCGAAGGATTTGGCACACTTCACGACATATTCAAGATAGTACAGGAAATACGCCCAGGCCTTCGCATCGTTCTTGGAACGGAAAGAGCAGCCGAATTCTCCCATGTAGATGGGGATGTTCTTGGCAATGTAGTTGGTATAAATACTGTTGAAAAGGGCTTTGATCTGCTCCTCCCCTGTCGGGAAAGACTTTCCGGTGTGCCCCCAGTCGGGCAGTTGCTGTTCGCCGATGGTATATTGGTACGGATCATAGCAGTGAAAAGCCAGCATGGTTTTCCGGGCCGGGTCGGTGGGGACTTGCAGGTAATCCAGATAGGCGGGGCTGGCCGCATAGCCGGGAACGCCCAGCCAGCGGGTGGCGTTGTTGCCGCCGGTGGCACGCACGGCGTCCACGAACACCTGGTTCCACTGATTGATGATATCGCACTTTTTCTCCGTGTTGGAAGAGGAAGACCACTGGTCGGAATAAATCAGCTCATTGAAGGATTCAAACATCAGGAAATCGCCCTTGTCCTGGAATTTGAGGGCAATCTGCGTCCATACGGCGGAAATTTCCGCCTTAACCTGGGCGTTTGTGTCCTCGCTGTTCACGGCACCCGCCAGGTTCAGCCAGTGAGCGTCTCCGTGGTCTTCATCGTGATGAGTGTTCACGATGACGTTGAGGCCGGCTTTTTCGGCATACTCCACGATTTCGTACACACGGTCCATCCACGCATCGTCAATGCGGTAATCCGGCGCGTCACCGATATGGCCCAGCCATGTGACAGGGATGCGGACGCTTGTAAACCCGGCGGCCTTGACACCGTCCATGGTGGCTTGCGTGGCCTTTGCATTCCCCCAGCAGGTCTCATTGGCGACACCGTTGGCATAGGCATCCATATGATTGCCCATATTCCAGCCCAAGCCCAATTCCTTGGCGCGCGCCACGGCCGCGTTGTCCGGGAGCGTGGGGTCGGGAATGACGGTCTTGCCGGCCTGCGTCACTTTCAGCGTCACATTGGAAGCACCTGTTGCAGAAATGCTTACATCGCCCGAACGGGGATCATAGGAGTCGTTCCGCCACATTCAGCTTGAAGGTAATCTTGTAGTCCTTGTACGTGCCGTCCGTCTTGGTAATCCAGGAAGGCAGCGTAAGCGTCGGACGGGCCGGAGCGGTAACGGTAAGGTCGTAGGAAGCGGCCGCCTGCGTGGCGGCAATGCTGGTAGGGCTCACGGTGATGGCCGTCGGGGCTTCCGGGGTAGGTGTCACGGGTGTGTCGGGAGTTTTCCCGCAGCAGCATACAAGGGAAACAAGGGATAGTACAAAAAATTGGGTCAGGTATCTCATAATCTGTTATTTGAGTGACGGCATGTCCTCACGGGTGAAAACATAGGCCGACGACATGATTTCTTTCCAGTATGCTTCCGTATTCAGGGTATAGGTGTGGAGATCCCAGGTGAGGAACCAACTCCAGGCCTGTCCTGCAGATAGACATTTCCGGGGATCCGGGATATTGCCGCACTCGCTTACTGTCACTAACTTATGACCGCCGGAGAGATTTACCGCGGCGTTGTACTGGCGCTCCTTGGCTTCCGTGTCTTCGGCATAAATATCTACGCCTACGATATCTACAAGGTCGTTGCCGGGATACCAGGAAGCCCATTCATTCTCCGCCCCCAGAGTGGCGTCAAGGGTCCACACCCAGATAAGGTTGCGGAGTCCGTACTCTCCTTCCAGCTTGTCGCGGAGGAGTTTCCAAAGCTGCTTGCAAGGCTCCGCACCACCACGGCCCCACCAGAACCAGGCGTTATTGGTTTTGCCGTAGAGGTTGTAATTTCCGGCGGCTTCGTGGAGCGGACGCCAGATAACCGGGATGTTCTCCTCCTGGAGAAGTTTCAGGTAACCGGCCACCTTCTCTATGTCCTGGAGGATGAAATCGTTTTCCCAAGTGCCCTCGGTGAGGGCATTCTGGATGCTGAACGAGGTTTTGTCGGAGTAGAAGT
>CAJOLS010000133.1 GCA_905235535.1 uncultured Bacteroidales bacterium | reverse complement strand
TAAACGTGCACGGTGAGCTGGCGGTTGTGGAGCAAGCGCAGCGAGCGGAACAAACGACTGCTGACCGTGACCTCTTTTCCTTTCATCGCGGGGAGGGCGGAGCGAGTCTCTGTGCGGCTCTGCCGTGCAGAGTCTCGCCGCGAAGGGTGGCAATGGAGGGTCGCTGAGCTGGACGGCTCTGCCGGCCTGCTGAGCGAGTACCGCTTTCTACCAACCCTGGCGTCGGCAGGACGTTCACCATTGGGGTTGACCCTCGCACCAGAGCGCGGAACGGCCGCGAGTCTCTGACCAGAGCGCCTTGGCGCGGCGGGAAGAGTCTCGCAGTGGAGCTGCGATAAGTGGAGTTCGAAGGGGCGCTTTGTGCCCCGAAGGACGGAACCACAGCGAGTGAGCGCAGCTTCAGCGAAGCGAACTGGCTGTGACCGCTTTTCTTATCAACCTGCCGTCAAGGACCTCAATATCGGCCCTATATTTTCTTTCTTGTATTGCGTATTCTGCGCATCTTGCGGATTTTGCGTAAATTTGTACGTTGAATTCAAGAGTATGGCACGTATCTATGTCGCTTCGAGCTGGCGCAACGCCTATTATCCCGAGGTCGTGAAGAGACTGAGGGAATATGGTCACGAGGTGTATGATTTCCGGAATCCTCCGCAGGGCGGTCAAGGGTTCCACTGGACCGACATCGATCCGGATTGTGCAGACTGGACGTTCGAGCAGTACGCGCAGGGATTGACGCACCCTGCTGCCGAGAGGCAGTTCGACAATGACATCAAGGCATTAGAGTGGGCCGACACCTGCGTTCTCGTCCTCCCTTGCGGTCGCAGTGCCCACACCGAAGCCGGATGGTGCAAGGGCAGGGGAATGAAGACTATCGTCTATATTCCCAAGATGGAGGAGCCGGAACTGATGTACAAGCTGTTTGATGCTGTCACCGACTTTACTACGTCAACCGAGAATTGTACAACGCCTTGATAGAAGCCAATACTCCCGATATTTAAGGGCAATTCCATGACGCGTCACTTACCGAAGAAATGAAAACGAATTCCGGCGGCCTGCTTCCGTATGTCGTAGAAGACTTCGGTCACCGCAGGAATCCAAGCTGGAGGACACCGTCTCTCGTGATTCCAATGCTGGTGGCAATCTCGTCAATAGTGATATCAGGATTGTCGTCCATCAACGCCAAAATCTTCTGTGTAGTAGTCAGTGTAGTTTTCTGTGTAGTACTCTCCGTAGTTTGAGAGCCATCTTGGACTGTCTTCCCGTTATAAAGAACCACCGTCACATTGGCCGCAGTCTCCACAATCTTCGGTTCCGGGAGACCGGCCCGCCAGCGCCGGTGCGCATCACGGTCCCGTCAACCTTGATATAACGGATGCGGTCGATGTACATGGTGACGGAACGTCAGAGTTTCTTTATAACTCTGGCGGGCGAACCCACCGCCACGCAGCCTGCGGGGATATCCTTCGTTACGACCGAACCGGCTCCGATTACGGCGCCCTTTCCGATCGTCACGCCAGGCAGGACGGTCACATTGCCCCCAATCCATACGTCGTCGCAGATGGTGACCGGCTTCGCCCAGGCATAGTAATCCCTTCTTTCCTCTGCTGAGAGGGGATGGCTGACAGTCGTGATAAGGGTGTGCGGGCCAATCATCACATGGTTGCCGATCCTCACCTCGCGGATGTCCAGGATGGTGAGGTTGTGGTTGCCGGTGAAGTCGCTGCCGATATGGATGTTCCGGCCGCGGTCACAGTTGAATGTCTTCGCAATCCACACCCGCTCCCCGACGGAGCCGAGCATGCTCCGGAGCTGCTCGTACTGGGCATCGTAGTCGGTGCCGTCCAGGGCATTGAACCGCTCGCACTCCCGGATGGCCGCCGTCTTGAGCGCCACCAGTTCAGGGTCGTTGAAGCGGTAGGGAAGCCCCGCGTTGCATTTCTCAAGTTCTGTCATGGTGCTATATTTTTTTGATGACCCGGGTCACAACACCCCAGATGAGCGAAAAGCCTTTCCAGCATCTCTTCCTGTTCCTGCCGGGAGAGCGTCTTTTTCATGGCACCGAGAATCGACTCATACTCCTCGTTTTTCTTCGTGAATACACGCCGTCTTTCCTGTCCGTCGATTGTCGCGTAAAGGTGGATGTTTCCCGCATCGGTCATCTCGAACCGGAGCAGGGCCGACGTGGCGGCAGCCGGAGCAAAGATATCCGGAGAGAGTTCCCGGAGCCGTGACGCTATGATGTCGATGAAAAACGGAGCGACGCCATTCGCAGACGCCAGGGCCCGGAAATCTTTGAGCGCATTCTTTACCTTGTCGATGTACTTCGCGGGATTCTTGATGTCGTTTTGGGCAGCGAAGGCCAGCAGGTCTGAAGTGCTTATATCTTCGAACTTCCCCCGAACAGAGAATTCATGACGTCTCTGGGGAGTTGCGGCGGTTTTCAAGATGAAGCAAAGGTCGTAAGCAGGGGAGAGGTGCCAGGAGCCGTCCTTCTCCATGATGAAGGAAAAGTTCTTGGCGTGGTCGTCCGTATTGTTGGAGAGGATGTTGAATACCATCCGCAGATAGAGTTCGTCCAGCTCATCCTGGGGGATGGATAGCTGCCTGCAGGTGGAGAAGAGATCCTCATAGCAATATGCTTCAGGATTGACGGCGGCGAGCGTCTGGGTAAACACCTTCTCACCGGCGCGGCGGTCGAAACGTTCCGTAAGGAAATGGTTGATGCCTTCCACCTCAATCAGGCAGGACGGCATCATGCTGATTCCTGCCCGGGTGGCCATATCGTACCAGGTCTTCTCGATTTCAGAGAGACAGAACTCGGGGGAATTGAACTTGAGGATGTAATACTTCCTGTCGCCCCTCGTGGATGTTTGGCCTGAGAAGATATTCCCGCTTTCGTCCATTGCGATGACCGCCTTCTTGAAGCGCCCGCCGGCGGATGTCCCGACGGCCATCAAGGCCTTCTGCGTAAGTGTCTCCTCCGGGGAGATGATAGCGTGTTCGCGGTCTTGCTCAATCTTCTTCGCCAAATCGTACAGTTTTGGGATTATCAGTTTCTCGTTCGGGCTGAATGCATCCTCGCTGCAAGGGACGAATTCGAGCGCCCCCATGGCGCGGCTGCCGACGAAGGAGAGCTTCGCCAGGGGAGTCTTGTCTTTCTCGTGATAATGATGCTCCGCAAACCACTGGTCGCCCCAATCGTCCGGAAGCGAATCTGCGATGAACGGGGGTAATTTCTGATACTTTGCGGAATCCGTGTTGCCATAGATGGCGAAACGGCTCTCCGGGTTTTTCGACGAGGCGGTCAGCGGCGCGATGTCGAGCCCCGACGAAAGATACTGGGGGGAAAAGAAGAAATAGGAATTACCCTTTGCCGGGTTCCAGCAAAGTTGTCCAATCTCCTGGCCCCAGAGCATGACACTCAAACGGCCGCCGTCCAGATTCCTAGCCATTCTTCTGCCTCCTTACTCTTTGCCTCTGATGCTCAGGGGCTGTCAGATAGGGATTTGCAGGCTGCTCCGGGATGAGGTCATCGAAGCGGTCCAGCAGGCCGACCAGCCGGAGAAGAGCCATCAGATTGGTGACGTTCATATTCGTGCTCGTGCCCGTCTCGAACTTATGGACGGTGGAAACGGAAACGCCTGCCGCCCTGGCCAGCTCCCCCTGGGAGAGGTTCATCATCAGCCTGTAATCCTTGAATCTCAGCCCAAGCATTTGCAGGATCTGGGTATTCGAATATTTCTTCAGGTCCATCTTGCATCATTTTTTATCTGGTGCAAATGTAATTAATTATAATTTAAAATCAAATAATTCGGTTAAATTTGATTTTATTACAGATTATTTCCGAGTAACGCCAATCCTTACTTCGCTTGAACAAAGTTCAAAAATACCCCTTACCACAAGATATTCTTGGCCAGGGCGTTGACAGCGTCCACGTCGATGGGTTCGAGGACGATTATTCGGGAACAACTATACACTTTTTCCAACGAGTTTTCAAATATCCGTCGTAATTTTTCCAACGACTTTTCTATTGTTCGTCGTAATTTTGTGAGCACCTGCTGCACGGAAATCCCGGCCCGGGTACACTGGACGGCATCCACGGAGACGTCGTATTTGGGGAAGGACTCCGAATAGGTGGATTCTGCGCTGCCCACTTCCGGCCGCTCCTGGAGCTTGGACAGGAAGTGGTTCACTTGGTCGTTGAACGCCGTCATGTCGCCGTCTGTCTTGTCTTCCAGCATGAGCTCTATCTGGCTGCTTGTGCCGAAGCCCGGCACTTGCGGCATGGTGAAGGGAATCACCTGGGCGTCCTTGATGTCTTCGCAGTCCATGTAGAAGCGACCGGCCACAAGGTCGATGTAGTGGTCCATGCCCGGACGCTCTTCCCAGTTCTTGAGCCTGACGAAGAAGGTGCCGTAGTTGGAACCGGCACTGGAGATGAGTCCGTAGCCGGAGACGCGGCCATAGGTTTCCACTTCCGGGATGGCGCGGATTTTGGCCTCCACCTTGTCCATAATCTGGTTGGTCTGGTTCAGGGTGGAACCCGGCGCTGTGCGTACTTCTACGATGAACACGCCCTGGTCTTCGTTGGGCACAAGGCCGCTGGGCATCACCTTCATGAAATAGAACATGCCGCAGACCGCCACCACAAGGAGAATCCAGGACCACGCCGGAACGCCCATGAACTTCTTGACCGCCCGGTAGTACTTGCCGGAAACGGCGTTGTAACTCACTTCGTAGGCCTTTCGGCTATAGTCCAGGAAGGATTTTTTCTTTCCGGGGGTCTTTTCCTCTTTGGGCCTCAAGAGCAGGACGCAAAGGGCGGGGCAGACAATAAGGGCCGATACGGTGGACAGTCCCACGGACGAGGCGAGCGTGATGCCAAACTGCAGGAAGAAGGCGCCGCTGGTTCCGGAGGAGAACATGATGGGAATGAACACCGCCATGAACACCAGCGTAGTGGAAATGGCCGCCATGGTTACCTCCGACATGGCGCTGGAAGTGGCTCTTTCTACATTTTTCTCTCCCAACTCCAGCTTTGTCATCACGGCCTCCGTGACCACGATGGCATCGTCCACAACAGTGCCGATAGCCAGCACCAGCGCAAACAACGTAAGGAGATTCAACGAGAACCCGGCCAGCCGGACAATGACGAACGTGCCCATGAGGGACACGATGATGGAAATGGACGGAATGAGCGTGGCCCGAAAATCCTGCAGGAAGAAGAACACCACCAGAATCACCAGGAGAATGGCAAGCACCAGGGTTTCCACCACGTTGCGCATGGCGGCATCCAGGAAGTCGTCACTGCAAAGGAGCGTGGTGAACTTGAGCCCGGCGGGCGCAATCCGTTCTACGTCCTTCAGGACGGCGTTGATTTCGGCGTTCACGGCCTTGGCGTTGGCGCCGGGAGCCTGATAAACGATGGCGATGACGGCGGGGCCTTCCTCACCCTTGGAGGTGAAAACGTAGTCCCGGGCGCCCAGCTCGATATCGGCCACATCTCCCAGGTGCAGCACTTGGCCGTCCGCCGAGCGCAGCACGATGTTGCGGAACTCTTCCACAGTCTTGAGGCGGCCGCTGTATTCCAGCTTGTACTCATAGGTGTTGTCCGACATCTTGCCAAGGGAGCCGACCGGGGCCACCAGGCTCTGCGTCCCCACGGCGGCAAACAGGTCCTCCGGCATAAGCTTGTAGGCGGCCATCACATCCGGTTTCATCCAGATGCGCAGCGCGAAGGTATTGCCCAGGCTCTCCATTTTTCCCACGCCCGAGACGCGGGTAAGGCGGGGCTTCACCGCGATGTCTATGTAGTTGGCAATGAAGTCCGCGTCATACGTGCCGTCCGGGCTTTCCAGCTGGAACACCTGCAGGATTTTGTTCTGCACCTTGGTTACCCTTACGCCAAACTGCTGCACTTCCCGGGGAAGCAGCGGCAGCACCGTGGAAACCCTGTTTTGCACGTTCACAGCCGCCATATCCGCGTTGGTGCCCGGCTTGAAGAAGACGTTGATGCTGATTTCGCCGGTAGAGGTGGCGGTAGACCGCATGTAATACATGTCCTCCACGCCGTTGATGGCTTCTTCCAGGGGCTGGATAACGGACTTGATGGAGGTCTTGGCATCGGCACCGTCATAGTTGGCGGATACCACCACAGTAGGCGGGGCGATGTCCGGATACTGGTCCATAGGCAGGGTGGAGAGCGAAATGAAGCCCGCCAGAAGAATGAGGATGCCGATGGAGAGGGCCAT
>CAJOLS010000132.1 GCA_905235535.1 uncultured Bacteroidales bacterium | reverse complement strand
GAGGAGAGTTCCCGCTCCATGCAGACGGAGCGCTCCGAGCCCGAACACTACGGCCTGGCCATAGAGCACAACGACGAGCTGATTCCCGGCGTCCAGCTGGTGGGCCACACCGGCGGCGCCTACGGTCTTCGCAGCGCCATGTTCTGGGCTCAGGACCGCAGTTTCGGCCTGGTGATGCTCTCCAGCGGCTCCGACAAGGAGGACGTCCCCAGCCAGGTAATCCCCACCGTGCTGAACCTGATGTACAGGTATTTTTGTCAGTAGCGCATATTTTTTATAACTTTGCAAAATGCAAAAATTGATGGAATATCGCGTGGCCGGTTTCTCCTTCGGCATCATGGCCCAAGGGGAACTGTTGGAAAAGATGGGAAACCTCAAGCCGTTTGAAACGGACGGCCCTTCGCAGGAAGGACACATTTTTGACCTGGTGCAAGTGGAAGCCCTGGACCAGCCGGAAGGGGAAGCGCTTTTCTGTACAGATGACGGACCGGATTTTCCGGAAATCACCATTTGGAAGCTTGCGGAAGGCTATTTCTTCCAGATGCGTCCCCTGCCCGGAAGGCCGGTGGCCGTTTTCCTCCACGTTTTTGAAGACTTTACCAAGGCCCGCATGCAGCTGATGGGGACCGATGACTGCTTTGGCCTCAACAATGCGTTGATGTTGCTCTATGCTTTCTCAACGGCCCGTGAAGGAGCCCTGGAAATGCATTCCTCCGTGGTGATGCACCAGGGCAAGGGATACCTCTTCCTGGGCCGCAGCGGCACGGGAAAGAGCACGCACAGCCGCCTGTGGCTGCGCAATATCCCGGACACGGAGCTCCTGAACGATGACAACCCCATCCTCCGGGTGATGCCGGACGGCAGCGCCCGGGTCTATGGCACCCCCTGGAGCGGGAAAACCCCCTGCTACAAGGCCAAGGACGTGCCGGTAGGGGCCATCGTCCGCATCGAACAGGCACCGGAGAATGCCATCCGCAGGCACCGGACGCTGGAAGCCTATGCGTCCATCATGGCTTCGGCATCGGCCTTCCGTCCTTTCGCGGAACTCTCCGACGGCTGGCACCATACCCTGGAAGCCCTGGCGGGAAGCGTTCCCTGCTATACCCTCCGCTGCCTGCCGGATGACGCAGCGGCCCTCCTCTGTCACAAGACCGTCCATGGATAAGCTTGTACTGCCCAACGAAGTATTCTTAGAAGAGGTGGCCTCCCTGCTTTCAGAAGGCCGGGAAGTGACGCTGGCCCCCAAAGGGAGCAGCATGCTGCCTTTCATCCGGGAGGGGCGGGACAGCGTAGTGCTTCGAAAAGAGCCGTCCGTCAAGAAGGGAGACATCGTGCTGGTGCGCCTGGAGGACCGCTTTGTGATGCACCGCATTGTCCGGGAAGAAGGCGAGCGACTCACGCTGATGGGAGACGGGAACCTGGCCGGGACGGAAAGCTGCACCCGGGCCGACGTCCTGGGCACCGTCATCACCATCCTCCGCGACGGAAAGCCCCGGGAGCCCTCGGACGGGAAACTTTGGCAGAAACTGTTGCCGCTACGGCGGATTATTTTGGGAATATACAGAAGAATCATATGAAAATCAAAGAAGGATTTTCCCTGCGTACCATGTGTGGGGAACACATTGTAGTGGGCGAAGGACTCGCCCAGGTGAATTTCAACAGAATCCTGTCGCTCAACGAGTCGGCAGCCTGGCTGTGGGAGCAGGTCCAGGGGAAGGAATTCGACGCGGACACCCTCTCCGGACTGCTGCAGCAGAAATATGACGTATCGGCGGAAAAAGCACAGGAAGATTCCGTCAAGCTCTTGGCCAAGTGGAAGGAAGAAGGCATCGTGACGGAGTAACAGGCCGATGAAACCCTTCTTTCAGTGCATGCGGGCCCTCTCCGACTTCTCCCGCCCCGTCCGATGGCGGATGGCGGTGAGCATTGTCATCGGCCTGGGACGCGTGGGCGTATCGATGGGCTTCATCTGGGCCAGCAAGCGCCTGGTGGACATTGCCACCGGGAAGAGCGGGATGGCCCTGGAAACGGGCATCGGCATTTTTCTGAGCATCCTGGTGCTGCAAATCGCCCTCATCACCTTCTTCAACTGGTGGGAAAGCTACAGCCAGGTCAAATCCCAGAACCAGCTGCGCAAGCAGTTCTTCGCCCACGTGCTCAAAAGCCGCTGGGACGGAAGGGAACGTTTCCTGTCCGGTGACACGGTGAACCGCCTGGAAGAGGATATCCGCGTGGTGGCGGAACTGCTCACCTCGCGCATCCCCAGCCTGGTGACATCGATGGTGCTGCTGGTGGCGGCATCGGCCTACATGCTGGTGCTGGCTCCCCGGCTGCTGTGGGTGCTGCTGATTCTGATGATGGCAGCCGTCTTTGGCTCCAAGCTGTTCTTCCGCCAGCTCCGCCGCCTCATGGCAGCCATCCGCGCCCGCGAGAGCGAGATTCAGCAGGTGATGCAGGAGAGTCTGCAACACCGGGTGCTGGTGCTCACGCTCACCAGCGTGGAGCGGGTGCTGGAGAAGTTCGGCTGGCTGCAGGAAGATGTGGAAGACAATACCCGCAAACGCCTCAATTATAACGCCGTAGCCCGGGGTTTCATGCTGCTGGGCTTCCAGGCGGGACATGCCGCCGCCTTCATCTGGGGCGTGGTGGGCATCCTGCACGGTACGGTCACCTTCGGCACCATGACGGGCTTCCTGCAACTGGTGGGCCAGGTGCAGCGCCCGGTGGCGGAGTTCGGCCGGCAGATCCCGGCCTTCATCACGGCGCTCACCTCCATCGAGCGCCTCATGGAGCTGGAAGAGTTGGAAGAAGAGCGTGTGGGAGAGCCCGTTGTGCTGGCCGATGCCCCGGAAATCGTGGTCTCCCACGTGAGCTATTCCTATCCGGGGGCTTTGCAGCCGGTTCTGAAGGACTATTCCTGCACCTTCCCGGCCGGCGGCCTGTCCGTCATCATGGGCAGTACGGGCATTGGGAAGAGCACGTTGCTGCGGCTCATCATGGGGCTTCTGACGCCTCAGGACGGGAGTATCACGCTGGGCGGAGTTCCGGCATCGGCCGATACCCGCGGCAACTTCCTCTACGTACCGCAGGGGAACAGTCTTCTGAGCGGAACCATCCGGAGCAATTTGCAGCTCGCCGGCCCTACTGCCACGGAGGAGGACATGCGGCAGGCGATAGAAACGGCGGACGCCCTCTTTGTGTATGACCTGCCCAAGGGATTGGATACGCCCTGCGGGGAGGTGGGCAGCGGCCTTTCCGAGGGGCAGGCCCAGCGCATCGCCATTGCCCGCGCCCTCCTGCATCCCGGCAGCATCCTGG
>CAJOLS010000131.1 GCA_905235535.1 uncultured Bacteroidales bacterium | reverse complement strand
ATAGCCGCCGGCAGCGTCAATGTAATCGGCCACCTTCATCCCCGCATTCCAGTTCACGGCCGTGGGATACATGACGGCGCCGAACACGCGCACCACATTGCTCTGAACGGGGATTTCCAGCCGGTCATTTTGTCTCAGGATGACGTCGGAAGGGCCGCCGGGATTGGCCAGGGCATCTTCCAATTCCAAGGCGATATTGTAGTGACTGGTACCGGTCTTGAGCGTATTATCGCCTTTGTTCACAGCGATCGTACTGTCTATCTGCTTCACCAGCAGCTGACCCATCTCACGGGCCTGGGTGATTTCCTCCTCGGTAGCTTCACGCACCAGCCGCGCACCTTTGATATAGGCAAAGGGAGTAAGACCGCCCGCCTTTTTGATGAGGTCGGAGACTCTCTCTTCCCGGGAAGTGAGGGTGTATTCACCGGGGAAGTTCACCTCTCCGGCAACGGTGAAATGGCGTTGCACATTGTACGAAGGGCTCTGATGGACAATCACCTCGTCATAAGGCTCCAGCACGAAGCTGCGGTCTCCATCGGCCACCAGCCCCTCCTTGAGGGAGAAGGAATACATTTCGCCGATATCGTTGGTGGCTACCATGCCGTTGGCGTCCTTCTTGCGGCGGGTTACATCCACGCGGGAGGTGGAAGCTCCGTCCATGAGGCCGCCGGCCATGATGATGAAGTCCTCAATGGTGGTATTCTCCGCGAAGGGGAAGGTGCCGGGGTTGTTCACCAGGCCGGAAATGGTCATGCTGCCACGGTCCTTGAGGTCATCGGAACTGGCGATGAACAGTTCATCGTTGTTCTGCAGGACAAAGTCCGGCTTGGTGCCGGCCATGATCTCCGTCAGATTGAGGGAGAAGACCTCCCGGGTCTTGTCCGCGTGCTCTCGGTGCACCACCACACGGTCCGTGAAGGCTTCCGGAAGCAGGCCGCCGGCCTTCAGAACCAGTCCTTTGGCCGTCCGGACGTCTCCCAACTCATACGTGCCGGGCATGTACACAGCACCGTTAATGGCCGTACGGTTCTCAAAACGATACTGCTGAATGCCCACCTCAATCCGGTCTCCGTTGCGAAGCTGGAACGTTCCGAAATCCTTATCCGGGACGGTACGTACCTCGTGGCTCTTGCCCTGCTGGCGGAACACGGTCACAGACTCCTCATTGGCACCCAGGGAAAAGCCGCCGGCATAAGAAAGGAGGTCGGCCACGGTTTCACCGTCCTTCAGTTCAAAGAACATGGGGCGCTTCACATTACCCTCTACCTGAACCATTTCATCATAGGCCGATACCAGGATCACGTCTCCCTCTTCCAGGCGGATGTCGCTGCTCTGGGTTCCCTTCATCATGTATTCATAGACATCCACGGTACCAACGGTCTTGCTTCCGCGCACCACCTTGATGTTACGCAGGGTACCGGGTTCCACCACGCCGCCGGCGCGATAGATGGCATGGAAGGCGGTGGCGAAGCCGGAAAGCACATAAGTGCCCGGGGAGGCCACGTCACCCATCACATTGATCTGGATGGAACGGATCTGGCCCAGGCTCAGGCGCATGTCCGTTTCGGAATGGCCGCTGAGGCCGCCGTAAATCTGGGACAGGCGCTTTTTCAGGTAGACATTGGCTTCCTCCACGGTTTTGCCGTTCAGGTAAAGCGGGCCCAGCACATCCACATTGATGCTGCCCTCGGGAGAAATGACTTCCCGGAGGGTGGTCTGGTTGCGGCCGAACACGTCTATGATAATCTCATCTCCGGGGCCCAGGCGGTAATTCCTCGGGGTGGCCATGTTCTCACTGGGAGCGAAGGTCATGTTGCGGGAACGGAAGATGTCCCGGCCGTACACCTTCATTTCATTCTGCCGGGCCTGTTCCTTTTCCCGCTGAGCCTGGGTACCCTGAGGGGTCTGATCTTCCACCCACTCGGGGTTGATATCGGCATTTACGCCGTGCATCCGACCCTTGTCAGGAACGGCGTTCTTGGCTTCGGCGCCGCCCTGGCGCTCCAGATACATTTTGTAAACCCTCTCGGCCTGGGTCCGGGTGACACCCCTCAGGCTCAGTTCCGACACCAAATCCTTCTGGCTCTTGCCCTGGGCTACTCCCTGTTGGACATATTCAAGGACCTGGGTATCCGTCATGGTACTCTGCGCCAAGGCCAGGGACACAAAAAGAACGCCGGCACACAAGGCCGCGATACATCTTCTGATAATGGACATATTCTGTTTTTTATGCATATTCATACAAAGATACAGTTTTTTACGCGAAACTAAAAATCGTAGAGATTCAGGCCGGTTTCCTCGTCGAAGCGGCGTTTCAGCTTAGTGAGGCCGAAGTCCGTGACCAACAGTTCGCAGGCACCGTTAATGCGGGCGCTCAGCAGGTGACCGCCCACGCAGGTATAGTCCCGGCGGCTGCAGGTAAGGTGAATGTGCAGGTAAGGCTCCTTGTCCTTCTCCGAAATATTCCCGGTGAGGTTGGTAATCTCCATCTGCTCCAGGAAAGTCTGGTCCACATACTTCCTGGTGGCCGGGTCCAGAAAACGGAAAGTAGCCTCCGAAATGGCTCCGATGCCCTCTACCACGCCGGCCTTGATTTTCTGTTTCTTGCAGAAATGGGCCAATGCCTCCATGATTTCCTCATGATTGTCAATACTCAAAACATAGCGCTCGTTCCACTCGGAAATCGGGTTGGTAACTTTCACTCTTTTATAGCTGTACATGGCATGTTTTATTTGTTAAACGTGTAAAGTTAGCAATTTTTAATGTATCTTTGTACGAAATTTCAGCTGATATGAAGAAACTCTCACTCCTGGCCCTTGCGCTGCTTGCCTGCGCCAGCCTCCAGGCCCAGCAAATCCGCGCCAATTACCGCGTAGACGGAATGACCCACATCTCCACCCAGGCCGAGAAAATCAATCTGGGCGGCTCTCCTGCAGAGATCAAGCTGGAGTTAGTGGGCTTCCCCGACGGTTCCACCCTCTACCTGATGTACATGAACCTGCTTCAGGAGAAGAAGGTCTCATCGGCCGCCCCCAAAGGCGTGAAGATGGCGGTGAACCTCAGCAGCGGAAAGCTGGTGAGGCTGGAGCAGATCGGCCAGTATCCGGCTTCCACCAAGAACACGAAGCTCAAGTATGCCGTAGAGCCGGCCGATATGGAAAAGATGGTGAAGGGCATCAAGTCCGTAGACATCGTGACGGGCTGGGACGCGGAGGACTATGTGCAGGGAAGCTTTGCCAACAACGAGCTGGGCGCCCTCCTCAAGCGCCACTGCGAGGCCATCCTCAAGGCGGCCCCCGGCACCGTGGAACTCAAGGCCACCCTGGCCGAAAGGCAGGACAACCTGAACAGCACCATGACCACCACCAATCCCCTGATGGCCAAAGGCAAGAACTACGACTACAACATC
>CAJOLS010000130.1 GCA_905235535.1 uncultured Bacteroidales bacterium | reverse complement strand
TCGGCCTCCGGACATAGACCCTTGGGTAAATATTCGCAGATGATGCCGGCAGCGCCTTTTTCAAGGGCGTTGGCAATATAGTCGTGGCCGTCGCTGCTGAAGCCTTTTACGGCCACGAAGAGGCCTCCGGGAGTCACTTTCCTGGAGTCGGCGGTAATGGATGTGAAGGTATTGTAGTTCATTTCTCTTTGTTTTCCATGTCGGGTACGGCTTCCGTAGGATGCAGCACGGGGCGCCATTCTTCGTCCAGGGCATAAAGCTGGTCCACGATGTCCCGCACCGCCAGGGCCGGCATGGTGCCGCCGTAGAAGCTTTGTCCGGAAAGATAGGAGTACACCGTTACCAGGATGGTGTACTTGGGTTTGTCGGCCGGGAAGAAGCCCACGAAAGTGCCCTGGTTCTTCTTCCTTCCGTAGGAGTCCTGGTACTGGCCATTCGGCAGGACCACGCGGGCCGTACCGGTTTTGCCGGCAACCGGCAGCTTGGCGCCCCTCAGGCGGCTGGCAGTACCGTTAACCACCACGGCACGAAGGGCCTTGGTCACCGTATCGGCCGTGGCGGGGGAGCAGATGCTCTCGTTGAGGGCCGATGGGACAAATTTCTTGAGCACCTTTCCGTCCTTCTCCACGCTTTCCACCAGGTAGGGCTTCATCATACGGCCGCGGTTGGCAATCCCGTTATAGAAGGTAACCACGTGCAGCGGCGTAACGCTGAGGCCATAGCCGTAGGCCACGGTTCCCAGGGTGTTGTTGGACCAGCCGGGCGTTCCGGGGCGGGTCACCGAGGGTGCGCGAAGTCCCTCTATGTCAAAGTCGAAGGCTTCTCCCATGCGGTAGGAATACAGGTGGTCGAAAAGTTCCTGCGGCCGCTTCCCGTAATAGGTTTCGGCCAGTTGGGCAAACACATAGTTGGAGGAAATCTCAAAGCCGTGCATCACGGTAATGTCCTTTCGGCCGGTCTGGCGCTGGTAGTCGCTGATATGGTCGTCGTGCGGATACTCGGAAGCGCTGCCGGGCCTGCGCCAGTTGGGCACCCAGCCGTTGTTGGTGGGAAGGGTCTGGTCCAGTTTCTTTACGTGTCCGTCTTCCACCAAGGAGAGCAGCGTGGCGGTCTTCATGACGGAACCCTGCTCGCCCTTTTCGGTGAGCACCAGGTTTTCGCGTTCCCACAGGACGGTCTGGGGCGTGTCTCCGCGGGAGAGGTTCACCATGGCGCGGATGGCTCCGGTCCTCGTTTCCATGATAACGCAGATGCCGGCCCTTACGTCGGGATTCTCTTTGATCTGGGCGCGGAGGGCACGGTCGGCAATGTCCTGGAAGTCCACGTTGATGGTGGTGCGGATGTCGTTGCCGTCCTGTACGGCCACCGTGGTGGAATCCAGGTCACGGACCCAGCGGTTGTTGTCCGTTACGCGGCGCCATTCGTACCCCTCGTGGCCGTGAAGTTCGCTGTCAAAGCTGTCTTCCAGGCCTTTGCGGGACAGGTCTTTCACATAGCCGATGGTGCGGCGGGCCAGGGAATCGTAGGGGTAGATGCGTTCCTCGTGCGGCTCTACAATGATGCCGCCAGTATAAGTGCCCTCCCTGTACAGCGGGAAACTCTTTACCAGTTTCACGGTCTCCAGATCTACATTTTTGCGGATGAGCAGGTAGCGGTTGTTGTTGTCACGTCCCTTGAGGATGGCATTGGCGTACTGTTCGGCCGGTTTGTCCCGGAACTGGTTGCTCAGATAGACCCCCAGCTCGCGGGCTTTGCTGCGCCAGGCGCGTTCCAGGCTGTCTTTCCCGCTTTCCTTGTAGTACTGCTTTTTCACCGTGCAGTCCATATAGATGTCGTACAGGGGGGCCGACAGGGCCAGCGGACGCCCGTCGGTGGCCAGGATGCGTCCGCGCACGGGATGCTCCACGTGCAGGACCGATGAAGGTCGGAACAGGCCGATGACCTTGTTATCTACATGGAAGGAAGTCTGGATATGGACAATGCAGATGAGAATCCCTATCCCGAGGAACAGGAATACATAGGACAGGAAGAACATCACCACGTGGATTCTGTCGCGGTTTTCGATGGTTTCCTGTATTTCTCTCTGCCCTTTGCTCATTTTCTCTTGACAATCGTAGCGGGTTCCTTGGGGATGGATACCGGGGAACCCAGTTCGCGCAGGCGTTTTTCGGCGGCCGATGCGCTGTGCAGTTTCACCAGCTGCGCTTCTTTCTGGGCGTGGTAGATGCGCAGTTCTTCAATGGCGGCCTTGTTGTCTCCCACCCGGGAGAGGGTCTTGTCCACCTTCAGGCTCAGCAGGATACTCAGCCACATCAGGAGGAACAGGTACATGATGTGCATGTAGAACTTGTCGGCCCCCACTTTCAGCAGGAACTCTCCGTTCCGAAGGCTCCTCATGCCCCGGCGGAACCTGCGCCACATTTCTCCGATGCTCATGCTTCGGCCCTCCTTTTTGCTATGCGCAGCTTCGCGCTGCGGGCGCGGGTGTTTCCGGAAATTTCTTCTTCGGAAGGCAGGATGGGCTTGCGGTTCACGGCCTCCAACGGGGCCTGCACACGGCCAAACATGTCTTCTTTCACGTTCCCTTCCACGTTTCCGGCCTTGATGAAATTCTTCACCATGCGGTCTTCCAGGCTGTGGTACGTAATCACCACCAGGCGGCCGCCGGGCCTGAGGCTTCGGCAGGCGCCGTCCAGGAACTTCTCCAAGGAGCGCATTTCCTGGTTCACTTCTATGCGGAGGGCCTGGTACACCTTGGCCAGCACTTTGTGCTCTGCTCCGCGGGGGAGCATACGGCCGATGGCACGGTCCAGGTCTCCGGTAGTGCGGAGCTCCTGTGCACTGCGGGCCTCCACAATGAGGCGGGCCATATTGCGGGCCCCGTCCACCTCTCCGTACAGCCGGAGGATTCTCTCCAGGTCGGCCTCGGGGTAGGTGTTCACAACTTCCGCCGCGTCCAGTCTGGCTTCCCGGTTCATTCGCATGTCTAAGGGAGACTCCTCGAAGCGGAAGCTGAATCCGCGTTCAGCGGTGTCAAACTGGTGGGAACTTACGCCCAGATCGGCCAGAATGCCGTCGAACTGTACCCCTTCGTGGTGGGCATAGTTCTCTATGAAGCGGAAGTTGTTGTGGATGAGGGTGAGGCGGGGGTCCTTCAGGGCTCCCTGTATAGCGTCGATGTCACGATCGAAGGCGATGACGCGTCCGTCACCGTTTAAGCGTGAAAGAATGGCAGCGGTGTGCCCACCGCCTCCGAAAGTGGCATCTGCGTATGTTCCGTCGGGATTTGTGATGAGGGCGGAAACACTCTCCGCCAACAGCACAGGGATATGATATTCAGACATTTCCGAGACCTCCTATTTTCTTACGGATAGTCTCGATGCGGTTTCTTTGAACTTCTCGTCGGAGAGAAGGTCGGCCTTCATGGTTTCTGCGTCCCAGATCTGGAGCTTGCCGCCGAATACTACCTCTTTGGTAATACCTGCACTTTCAAGCAGTTCTGACGGGATGTTCAGCCGGCCCAGCTTTCCGTCCGGCACCAGGGTGAAGACACCGTCATTGTACTTGGTCCAAAATTCAGCGTCTTCGATATTGAGTTCGGGGTCCCGGTTCTCGAGCACCTTGTCGCTCCGGCGCACCCATTCCTCATAGGGGAACAAGTCCAGGCAGCGCTGGTGCACGTTCTTCTTGACCACAAGCGTCATATCTTCCGCACAACCCCTTATCATGGCGTCACGGAAGATGGAAGGGAACACCAGACGTCCCTTGTCATCTACCTTGCCGGTGGCTTTGCCGAAGAATCTGACCATACTTGTTTAAACTTCCTTCTTTCACGCTTGGAGACAAAGGTAGGAAATATTTTCCATTTTCTTCCATTTTCTCCCAATTTTTTCCACAAACTTTTCCACAAACATTCGGAAAGCAAAAAAAAACCTATCTTTGTACCCGCTTATGGAAAGCCTTTGCTCATACTCTGTGGCCGGTTTCGGCTTCTGTATAGACGGCGCACCCTTTGAGCCGTCCAACCTGCAGCCCTTCCGGGTACAGGAGGTGTTTCCGCTTTTCCGGGTGCATATGGTGGAATCCCTCCCTGCTGTCACCCTTCCCTTGCTCTACCGCACTTCCGACGGCCCGGGTTTTCCGGAAATCGTCCTCTGGAAGAAGGCCGATGGCTATCGCATAGAGATGAAACCCCTTCCCACGCTTCCGCTGGCGGCCACGATGGACGTATCGGCCCGTTGGCAGGAGGCCTGGCTGAAGCTGGAGGGAAAGGACGACGCTTTTGCCCTGAACAACAGCCTGATGCTGCTGTATGCCTTTGCCACAGCCGGGCTGGGCGTTCTGGAAATGCACTCCTCGGTGGTGATGAAAGAAGGGAAGGGATACCTTTTCCTGGGCAAGAGCGGTACGGGCAAGAGTACGCACAGCCGACTATGGCTCACGCATATCCCTGGCACAGAACTGCTCAATGACGACAACCCCATCCTGCGCCTGATGCCGGACGGCACTGCACGGGTGTTTGGCAGCCCGTGGAGCGGAAAAACGCCCTGCTACAAGGCCAAGGACGTGCCGGCAGGGGCCGTGGTTCGCCTTAGCCAGGCGCCTCAGAACCGTATCCAACGCCTTCCGCTGGTGCAGGCCTACGCTTCGCTCATGGCTTCGGCATCGGCCTTCCGGCCCATTCAGGAACTGGCCGATGGCTGGCACCGCACGCTGGAGGGCCTGGCGGCCATCCTGCCCTGCTATCATCTGGACTGCCTGCCAGACCGGGAAGCGGCAGAGCTCTGCTACAAGACAATAACAGACTCTTAATATGAGAATTTCAGACGGATTTACGCTGCGCACCATCTGCGGCGAGCACGTTGTCATCGGCGAGGGCCTGGCACAGGTGAATTTTAACAAGATGCTGTCCCTCAATGCCACAGCGGCCTATTTGTGGGAACAGGTCCAGGGCAAGGATTTCACCGTGGAAGACCTGGTGACCCTCCTTACGGACAAATATGAAGTATTGGCGGATCAGGCCCGCCAGGACGCCCTCAAGCTGGTCCAAATGTGGCAGGAGCAGGGCGTAGCCCAATAATCCCGGTTATTCACAAATCAGCGTGGCCGATGTGCAGGCCTTCTCATCGTCCTGCATGGTGCGGTCCACAACTGCATCATCCCCGGCTTGAGGGATGCCGGAGACCTGACCTTCGGAGAAAAGCCATAATTAGAGGCTTCCTGTACAAAAGAGAGAAGCAGGGCTCTTTGATTTCAAATTATTTTTTCATACTTTTGCAAGGTCCGCTCCAATTGGGCCGGACAGACATACGAACTTAGCGTTTGCTATTTGTTCTTTTCACGTTGAAACCTGAGAAATTTCAAACAAAGAAAGAAAAGGACAAGTCAGTGAACCTCCGTGTATCTACGCGGGTGGTGACTTGTTTCTTTCTTCGGTTTTCTCAGGACCGCAACGTGAGCAAGAAATCGCTCGCGTTTTTTTTGTATGTCCATGTACAGTCATTAAACCCTAAAACAAAATGTATATGGAAGAAAAACAAAAACTTAATTACACTGCTCCCGAGATGGAAGCGGTGGACTTGGTCTATGAAGGAGTAATCTGCTCCAGCGGTGAAAACTTGGAACCTCAACAGGGACAATGGTAAACCAAAACAGATATGACAAACAATTAATCTCAAAACTGATATGAAAAAATCTTTAATCATTTTGGCAGCATTGTCCTTAGGCCTTGTTGCCTGTAACAAAGAAACAGAGAGTCCGCTTTCGGAAGGCTCCCGCCTTGTAAAGATCACCGCTTCCAGGGAAGCTCCGGCCACCGGTGTACAGACCAAAACTACCGTCTCGGATGAAGGCGCCTTTGCCTGGTCAGAAGGAGACAAGATTAAGGTGTATATCACAAACACGAACTTTGGGGAGATGACGCTGGAAAGTGGTGCCAATACGGAAAATGGAACTTTTACAGGCGCTTTAAGCGGAACCGTAAGCACAGTGGCCGTATTTCCGGCCAATATCTTCACTTCTTTCTCCGGTAACACCCTTACCCTATCCCTTCCCAGTGAAATTGCCTGGGTAGCTGGGCAGGCCGATAACCTGATGATTGCGAAAGGTTTTGGAGAAGGGGCCACCAACTTGGCCTTCAAGAACATCGGCGGCCTTATCAAGGTAACGCTCAAAAATGTGCCGGCTAATGCCAATAAGGTAACCTTCACAACCGGGAAAAAAATCTCCGGAGAATTCACATGTGATATTTCAGCTGAAACTCCCGTTATTACAGCCGGCACGGATTCCGACGACGATGTAAACGGTGTAACCTTCACGTTTGAAACTGCCACGGATGCACGAGACATGGTCTTCTATGTGCCCGTTCCCACCGGAACCTACAGCAAGATTGGTTTCAAGGTGAAAAACGGGGGAACCGTTCTCATGAGTTTCCAGAGCAGCTCTTCGAATGAAATCGTTCGTGGCAGGCTTCTCACGATGCCGGAACTCACTATCACCACCATTTCCGGCGGCGGTGAAAGCAGTATCCTGTCCGTAGAAGTGCCGGCTAACCAAAATGGCTCATTCACGCTTCCCAAGACCTCCAGTTCCATAGCCGTAAAACTGAATCAAACAAGCGGCACGGTATCATTGGATTATGCAACGGGAGCCTCCGATTCTGAAAAACCTGCGAATGTTTATATCACTGTTGCTGATGGTGCAACCGTATCCGGGCTGACCATCAACCTTCCGGCATCTCACGTAGAACTGAACGGTAACGGAACCACAGAAACAGCTATCACCAACGTTACCTCCAGCACAAACACCTCAACGCTTGTTCTGAAAAAAGTTAAAGTTGACAAGTTGACCATCAGTAAGGGTAGCCTGAA
>CAJOLS010000129.1 GCA_905235535.1 uncultured Bacteroidales bacterium | reverse complement strand
TCGTTCTCCCACGCGGGACATGGGGCCGGAATCCCGCGGGATAATGATGTCGTGCATGAAGAGGGTGGCGCGCACAAAGCCGCTGCAGTCCATTCCCTTCGGGGACATGCCCGCCCAGAGATAGGGGAATCCCAGCATGCTTTTGGCCGATGACAGGATGGCCTCCGTGCTTTGGTCCAGCGTCTTGCGCCAGTCGGCCTCCGTCCGGGCGATGCATTTTGTCACAAAGCCGGTGCGCCCGTCCGGAAAGCCCACCTGGAGCCATTTCCCTTTTTTGCCCAGGAACTTGAGGCGGTCTCCGGCCACTACGTCCGAAATCACCTGGCTTTTGGCCGATGCCTCCCGGTACACCAGGCCCGTGAGGGCGGTGACAACCACCTTGGGGGCGGCGTTCCAGGCATGGTACTCCTCATAGCTCATCCGTGTGACGGCTGCATAATGCACCCAGCCGGTATAGGTGTCCGGTGTCTGCACCTGCGGCCAGGGATTGCCGTTGTCGCTTATCTGCAATACGTGTACCGGTGTTCCCAGCAGGGCCTGAGACACCATTTCGGCGTCAAAATCGGCCGTGCGGCGAAGGTTGCAGACGGAAATATTGACTACGCCGTAGTCTTGGGCGGCGGCGCCGATGGCCAGCAACGGGCATAAAAAAAGGAGTATGAATTTTTTCATACTCCAAATATAGTAAAATTTATTATTTAGAGTCTGTTTTGAAATGATTGATATTTTTATTTATAGTTTATTTTTGTGGAAATTTTTCTTGGAAATTTTTGGCCATAGGGGGTTCCTATGGGTGGAAATTTTTGAGGAAAATTTACCAAAAAGAAACATAAAGAATTTATTGAATCATTTCAAAACAGACTCTTACTAGAATACGTCGGGCTCGTTGTTTATGGGCTCTTCGTAGTTCTCGAAGCGGGGCTTGCGGGGGCGGTTGTCCTCGCGGCGGGGACCCCGGTCACCTTCGCGGCGCGGGCCACGGCCTTCCTTGCGGTCTCTTTCGCGGCGCGGGCCGCGGTCACCCTCGCGGCGCGGGCCGCGGGGTTCGCGCCTGGGCTCCACATAGCCTTCGGGCTTCTCGGTGAGGGCGCGCATGGAAAGGCGCATCTTGCCGGTCTTGGCGTCAATCTCCAGGAGCTTGACGTCAACTTCGTCGCCCACCTTCAGCACGTCTTCCACCTTCTCGGTCTTGGTCCAGGCAATCTCGCTCACGTGGAGGAGGCCTTCCTTACCGGGCAGAATTTCGATGAAGGCGCCGAATTCCAGGATGCTCACCACCTTGCCGTGGTACACCTGACCGGCCTCGGGAACGGCGCAGATACCCTTGATGCGCTCCAGAGTGGCATCCATGGCAGCCTTGTCGGTGCCGAAGATATCCACAACACCCTTGGTGGTGCCGTCTCCGTTATCCACTTCGTCGATGGTGATGGTAGTGCCGAATTCCTTCTGCATGCCCTGGATGGTCTCTCCACCCTTGCCGATGATGGCACCGATGAACTCGGCAGCCACCTCGATCTGGACCATGCGGGGCACGAAGGGCTTGTAGTCCTCGCGCGGTTCGGGGATGGTCTTGAGCATTTCGCCCATGATGTGCAGACGTCCCTGACGGGCTTGCTCCAGGGCTTTCTCCAGTACCTCGTAGGACAGGCCGTCCACCTTGATGTCCATCTGGGTGGCGGTGATACCGTCCTTGGTACCGGTTACCTTGAAGTCCATGTCTCCGAGATGGTCTTCGTCTCCGAGGATATCGGTGAGGATGGCGTAACGGTCGTTGGGGCGGGTTTCGTCCGTGATCAGGCCCATGGCCACACCGGCCACCGGCTTCTTGATATTGACACCGGCGTCCATCAGGGCCAGGCAACCGCCGCAGACGGAAGCCATGGAAGAGGAACCGTTACTTTCCAGGATATCGGAAACTACGCGTACGGCGTAGGGGAATTCTGGGGCCGTGGGAATCACGGGCTTGAGGGCACGCATGGCCAGGTTGCCATGGCCGATTTCACGACGGCCGGTGCCGCGCTGGGGCTTGGCTTCGCCGGTGGCGAAAGGAGGGAAGTTGTAGTGCAGGACAAACTGCTGGTCGTCCTGGATGAGCACTTCGTCCATCTCCTTCATGTCCATCTTGGTGCCCAGCGTGACGGAAGCCAGGGACTGGGTTTCGCCGCGGGTGAAGATGGCCGATCCGTGGGCGCAGGGCAGGTAATCCACCTCGCACCAGATGGGACGCACCTCATTGGTGGCGCGGCCATCCAGGCGCTTGCCCTCGTCCAGCACCAGGTTGCGCATGGCCTCTTTCTCCACGTCGTGATAGTAGCGGTCAATCATGGCACCCTTCAGCTCCAGGTCTTCTTCGGAGAACTGGGCCTTGAATTCGTCGCGGATGGCGTTGAAGCCGTCTTCGCGCTCGTGCTTGGGCTTGGCGCTCTTCGCCAGCTCGTAGCACTTGTCATAGCAAGCCTCGTGGACGGCGGTCTTCAGGGCCTCGTCCTCCTCGTCATGAGGATAGTCGCGCTTGTTCACGTCCGTGCCCAGCTCTTTCATGAGCTCCTTCTGTACACGGCAGTGCTTCTTGATTTCTTCGTGGGCGAACTTGATGGCCTCCAGCATGTCGTGCTCGGAAACCTCGTTCATTTCGCCTTCCACCATCATGATGTTCTCCTCGGTAGCGGCCACCATCAGGTCCAGATCGGCCCTCTTGTTGTCCTCAAAACCGGGGTTGATTACAAACTGGCCGTCGATGCGGGCTACGCGCACCTCGGAAACAGGGCCGCCGAAGGGCAGGTCACTGGTTGCGAGGGCGGCCGATGCGGCCAGGCCGGCGAGGGCATCCGGCTGGATGTCTTTCTCGGCCGAGATGAGCATGACATTCACGAACACTTCCAGGTGGAAGTCGGAAGGCCAGAGGGGACGGATGGGACGGTCCACCAGGCGGGCGATGAGCACCTCGTAGTCCGAGGGACGGCTCTCGCGCTTGAGGAAGCCTCCGGGGAAACGGCCGGCGGCATAATACTTCTCACGATAATCCACGGTGAGGGGCATGAAGTCCGTACCCTCTTTCACCTCCGTGGCGCAGGTGACGGTGGCCAGCAGCATGGTGCCACCCATTTTCACAACGGCAGAACCGGCAGCCTGTTTGGCCAGTTTTCCGGTCTCGATCTCGATTACCCGTCCGTCGGGCAGTTCGATGGTCTTTTTGATGATGTTCATTTTTCTACTATTACGTCTTTCGTCTATGGATGCGATTCGGACCGTCCGAATCGTCTTTTTCACTAAAAAAGGGGAGAGAATGTGCCTTGCACAATTCTCTGCCCCCGTTTTTTCCTATCCTTTTGCTTATCGGCGGAGACCCAGCTCCTTCACGATAGCCCTGTATCTCTCGATGTCTATCTTCTGAAGGTAGTTCAGAAGCTGGCGACGCTTACTGACCAGGCGGAGAAGGCTGCGGCGCGTTACCACGTCTTTCTTGTTCTTCTTCACATGCTCAGTGAGGTGAGCGATACGGTAGGAAAATAAAGCAACCTGACTCTCAGGAGAGCCGGTGTCCTTATTGGACTTCCCGTACTTCGCGAA
>CAJOLS010000128.1 GCA_905235535.1 uncultured Bacteroidales bacterium | reverse complement strand
TTTGGCCATAGGGGTTCCTATGGGTGAAAATTTTTGAGGAAAATTTACCAAAAAGAAACATAAAGAATTTATTGAATCATTTCAAAACAGACTCTTAATTTTCCCTGCTATGGACTTATTCAATGTATATAAAAGGTGGGACATCGAACCCGTCCGCGGGTGCGGTTCCACGCTCTGGGATGCCCAGGGAAAGGAATACCTGGACCTTTATGGCGGACATGCCGTCATCAGCATCGGCCACAGCCATCCGCATTATGTAGAGGCCGTTTCCCGGCAGATTGCCCAGCTGGGCTTCTATTCCAATGCCGTGCAAAACAGTCTGCAGGATACCCTGGCCGATAAACTGGGCCGCATCAGCGGATACCCGGATTATCAACTGTTCCTTTGCAACAGCGGGGCCGAAGCCAACGAAAACGCCCTGAAACTGGCCTCCTTCCATACGGGCCGCTCCAAAGTGCTGGCCTTCGGCGGCGCCTTCCACGGGCGCACCGGCGGGGCTGTGAGCGTGACGGACAATCCCAAGATCCGCGCTCCGTTCAATGCAACGGACAAAGTAACCTTCGTTCCTCTCGGAGACTTGGAGGCCGCCCGGAGAGAGCTGTCCACGAATGCCTATGCCGCCGTCATCATCGAAGGCATCCAGGGCGTTGCGGGCATCGTGCTCCCTTCCGACGGGTTTCTCAAGGACCTCCGTGCCCTTTGCGACAAGACGGGTACCCTCCTGGTGGCCGATGAAATCCAGTCTGGCTGCGGCCGCACCGGCCGTTTCTTCGCCCATCAGCATGCAGGTATTCAGGCAGACCTCGTAACCATGGCCAAGGGCCTGGCGGGAGGCATTCCCATCGGCGCCGTGCTCATCAATCCCACCATCCAGGCCTCTTACGGTCTGCTGGGCACCACTTTCGGCGGCAACCACATCGCCTGCGCGGCCGCCATTGCCGTGCTGGAGGTGATTGAGAAGGAGAACCTGGTGGCTCACGCCGCCAAGCTGGGAGACTGGTTCCGCCAGCAGCTGGAGGGGGACAAAGCCCTGGTGGAATACCGGGGACGCGGCCTTATGATAGGCCTGGAAATCAAGCCCGGATTTGTGGGCCTGCGGGACCGGCTCCTGCAGGAAAAACATATCTTTACCGGCGCCTCCGGAGAGCGGGTCATCCGCCTGCTCCCTGCCTTGAACCTTCCCGAGGAAGGCGCGCAGAAATTTGTGGAAGCCTGGAAAGACCTTACCAAATGAAGCATTTTACCAGCATAAAACAGTTGGGGGATTTGAAGGACGCCCTGGCGGCGGCCGCAGCCGTGAAGGCCCATCCCTTTGCCGACCAGCAGCTGGGCAAGAACAAAACCGCCCTGCTGGTGTTTTTCAACAACAGCCTGCGCACCCGGCTCAGCACCCAGAAGGCGGCTTTGAACCTGGGCATGAACGTGATAGTCCTGGATGTGAACCAGGGCGCCTGGAAACTGGAAACCGGCCACGGAGTGGTGATGGACTCAGACAAGAGCGAACATCTGCTGGAAGCCATTCCGGTGATGGGCTGCTACTGCGATGTCATCGGCATCCGTTCTTTCGCCCGCTTTGAGTCCCGGGAAGACGACTACAACGAGGTTATCCTGAACCAGTTCATCCAGTATTCCGGAAGGCCGGTCTTCAGCATGGAAGCCGCCACGCGCCATCCGTTGCAGACTTTTGCCGATATCATTACCATCGAGGAGCACAAGACCAAGGCCCGTCCCAAGGTGGTGATGACCTGGGCGCCCCATCCCAGGGCGCTGCCCCAGGCCGTTCCCAATTCCTTCGCCGAGGGAATGTCCATGACGGATTACGACTTTGTGATTGCCAACCCCGAAGGGTACGACCTGGCGCCCGAATTTGTGGGAAACGCCAAGGTGACGCACAACCAGGACGAAGCCCTGGAAGGGGCGGATTTCGTCTATGCCAAGAACTGGGCCCCCTATCAGGCCGATATTTACGGCAAGGTGGTCAATTACGACATGGGCTGGACGGTGACCAGGGAGAAGATGGCCCTCACGAACGACGCCTTCTTCATGCACTGCCTCCCGGTCAGGCGCAATATGATTGTGACGGACGAGGTTATCGAGAGCCCCCGCTCCTTAGTGATTCCCGAGGCCGCCAACCGCGAAATATCGGCCCAGACCGTGCTCAAGATGCTGCTGCAGTCGCTATGATTACGGTGGTCAAATGCGGCGGGCAGGTCCTGGACGACAACCTCCTGTTAGAGGCGTTCTGCCGGGATTTTGCCGCCTTGGAAGGGCCGAAGGTGCTGGTGCACGGCGGCGGCGCCCTGGCGGGCCGCTTCCAGAAAGCCCTGGGCATGGAGCCGGTGAAATATGAAGGCCGGAGGGTTACGGAAGAAGACACCCTGCAGGTGGTTACCATGGTCTATGCCGGCTGGTGCAACAAGAAGGTGGTTTCCCTCCTCCAGGCCGATGGCTGCAACGCCGTGGGCCTCTCCGGATGCGACGGGGCGGTGATTACCGCTTCCAAGCGCCCTCCCATGGCCCTTTCCGACGGCCGGGTGGTGGACTTCGGCTGGGTGGGGGACGTGACGCCCGCCTCTGTAAACGCCGGTTTCCTTAATCTGCTGCTGGAAAAGGGAATGACCCCGGTGCTCAGCGCCATCAACCACGACGGAGCGGGTCATCTTCTCAACACCAATGCCGACACTATGGCTGCCTCGGTAGCCGCCGCCCTGGGGGCAAGCCTTGTCACCTGCTTCGAGCAGCCCGGTGTTCTCCGGGACCGCGAAGACCCCTCCAGCGTAATTCCAGTAATAGACAAAAACACCTATGCCGCCCTCAAGGCCGATGGAATTGTGGCCGACGGAATGATTCCCAAACTGGACCAGGCCTTCGACGCCCTGGCGCAGGGAGCACGGAAGGTGCGTATTTGCCACAGCGGCGCCCTCCTTGCCGGCGGCGGTACCATTATTAAATAAACAGGAAAAGCGGAATCACGAAAAAAAGTCAAAAAAAATTTGTGATTCAAAAAATAATATCTACCTTTGCAGTCCCGTTTGAGAAGAACGGGATTTTTTACGGCCTTTAGGCCAAGAAAAAAGTTCATTGACAATACTGAGAGAATAGATTAGAGGTAAAGCAAAAGATAGAGTTAGTCTGATAAAAGAAGTTATCAAAACGGAATTTTCGGACTACAATTTCAATAGGCAAGAGCAAACGAGTAGAAATACTTGTGATTCACAAAAAAGTTTGTGCCGAATTTTTTTCCGAGGTCAAGGAAGAGGGTATTCTAAGGAGCGGAGCAACCTGGTTGTTGTGAGGGCCGTAGAGAGCCGTCTGCCGAAGAGAATGGAGAGAAGGAGGTACAAAATCAGAGAAAGGAGATAAGAGCGAACGGAGGATGCCTAGGCTATCCGGAGGCGATGAAAGACGTGGTAAGCTGCGAAAAGGCCCGGGGAACTGCAAACAGGTTTTGATCCGGGCATGTCTGAATGGGGCAACCCACTGGATTGAAGATCCAGTACTCCCGTGAGGGAGGGCGAACCCGGGGAACTGAAACATCTTAGTACCCGGAGGAAAAGAAAGAAAAGTCGATACCCTGAGTAGTGGCGAGCGAAAGGGGCGGAGCCTAAACCGG
>CAJOLS010000127.1 GCA_905235535.1 uncultured Bacteroidales bacterium | reverse complement strand
CGGTAACGCTGCCAGGGAACGTCCAGGTTTCCTGTTTCTTCGTTATCAAGCCCGTATAGGAAGGTGTCACACCCGTGATGCCGGACGACCCGTCATAGGCGTGAGCCCGTGTATAAACCTATTGCACCGGAGATCCGGTGACTCTGCTGGATGTAAAGAAGAACGGAATGCCGAAGAATCTACTTTTTGGGGCAACCCTTTTTAAAACAGGGATAACACCTGGAGGCACATGCGGGTGTTGTGGTAGGGGCACTTCCAGAAGCCCGCCTTGGGCTGGGAGAGGTCCGCGCTTCCGTCCGGCAGTACGGCCCACCACCATTCGCCGTCCTGGGTGTCCACCAGTTTTTCGCGGATGTAATTCCAGGCAGCGAGGGCCCTTTCGGTCCCCTGGAGGTCTGAGTGGTACTTCCACAGCCAGAGGTTTCCCACCACGGTCTCGGCCTGTACCCACCATTGGCGGGAATCGTCGCACTTCCCGTCCGGAAGCTTTTCATAGCGCATGGAGCCGTCCGGCAACAGGCCTTCGTTGCCGGCCCTGCCCATGGCCAGGGCCCAGGGGCGCACGCGGTTCACTACATCTATATCCTTCAAGGCCATGGCGCATTCCAGTGCCAGCCAGGAAGTTTCTATATCGTGGCCGTAGGAAACGCCGCCCGGCATCACGCTCCAATCTTTTTGGAAATACAGCCGCAGGTGTCCGTCCGGGGCCATCACCTTGGTGCCGATGATGTCCAGAAGCCGCTCCACGGCCGCTTTCAGTTCCTCGTCCGGCCACACCTGGTACAGGTTGGCATAGGCCTCCAGAACATGCAGGTGGGAGTTCATTGTCTTGTCGGCATTGATGTCGTGGGCGCTCAGGGACATGTCTTCCAGCGGGGAGAAGTCCCGGGCGAGGGCCTCTATATAGCCGCCGTTTTCCTTATCGGCAAAATACGTTTCCACCACCTTGTACAGGTTGACGGCATTTTTGAGCACCTCGTCATCCCCGGTCACTTTGTACAGTTCGCTCAGGCCATAGATGGCAAAGCCCTGGGCGTAGAGCTGCTTCTTGGTGTCCAAGCGCTCCCCGGCCGCATCTACGCTCCAGTACACGCCTCCGTACTTGTGGTCGCAGAAATGCTCCAGGAAATAGTCCCGGGCGTGCACCGCAGCAACCAGATACTGCGTATCTTTGAGGGCGGCAAATGCCGCCGCAAACGACCAGACCAGGCGGGCGTTCAGGATGACGCCGCGGGGGGCGTCGTACAGGACGGTGCCGTCTGCAGCCACTTCCCCATAGAAGCCGCCGCGGGGGTCTTTCAGTTTGAGCCAGTAAGGCAGGATGCAGGAAGTCAGGTTCTCCCTGACTTCCTGCAGAAATGTATCTGTTCTGGTTTCCATTATATGTTGGGCTGATCCCAGACTTTGGTCTGGGTGCAATGGACCTTCACGCCCAGGCCTCCGCAGGAGATGCGGAAATCTCCCTCTTCCAGGCGCCACTTGCCGTCGGCCCCTACAAAGGCCAGGCGGGAGGCGGGAATCTCGAAGGTGAGCACCTGCTTTTCACCGGGCACCAGGCTCACCTTGTCAAAGGCACGAAGGCGCTTGACCTCGGGGATGACGGAGGCCACCAGGTCTGAACTGTAAACCAGCACGGATTCCTTGCCGGAAATCTCGCCGGTGTTGGCCACTTCCACAGACACTTTCAGCACATCCTCGGGGCCGAATTCGGTCTTGTCCACCCTGAGGTTGCTGTAGGCAAAGGTGGTGTAGCTGAGGCCGTGGCCGAAGGGCCACTGCACGTCCATGATGGCGTCGTAGTTATAGGAGCCTTCCATGGTTTCCCGGTGTTCGGACACCTTGTAGTCGTAGGTATGGAGGGCGTTGATGTGCTTGGAATAGGTGAAAGGCAGCTTGCCGGAGAAGTTGCGCTCTCCGGAAAGGAGGGCGGCCAGGGCGTCTCCTCCATAGTTGGAAGGAAGCATGATGTCCACCACGGCCTTGGCCAGGGGTTCGATGTCTCCGATGAGGCGGGGACGGCCCTCGTTAAGGACCAGGATGACGGGCCTGCCCGTAGCGGCCAGTCTCATGACCAGCTGCTTCTGGTTGGCCGAAAGATTGAGGTCGTCCATGTTGCCGGGCGTTTCACAGTAGGAGTTTTCTCCCACGCAGGCCACGATGACATTGGCCCTGTAGGCAGCGGCCACCGCCTTGGAAATGCCGGAAGCATCTTCGATCTGCCACATCATGGGCGTGGGATCGTACAGTACGCCGGGCTCGTAGCTCACCTTGCCGGGAAAGCGCTGCTGGAGGGCCTCCAGAATGGTGTTGTACTGGGGCGCATAGTCATCGGCCGAGCCCTGCCAGGTGTAGCTCCAGCCGCCGTTGAGCGTGCGCAGGCTGTTGGCGTTGGGGCCGGTGACGAGAATCCTCTCCGTTCCCTTGAGGGGCAGGATGCCGTCTTCGTTCTTCAGGAGCACCTCGGACTCCACGGCGGCGTCAAAGGACTCGCTGGCAAAGGCCTCGGAACCAAACATGGGATACTCCCTCTCCCAGGTGGGATGCTCGAACAGACCCAGGCGAATCTTCAGGCGAAGGACACGGCGGACGGCGTCGTCAATGCGGGACATGGGAATTTCCCCGCTGTTGGCCAGGTCCACAATCACGTTGCAGCACTCGGGGTCGTAGGGGTCCATGATCATGTCGATACCGGCGTTGATGCCCATTTTCACGGCTTCACGCTTGTCGGCGGCTACGTGGTCACGGGTAAAGAGGTTGTCAATATCGGCCCAGTCCGTCACGAACAGGCCGTCCCAGCCCAGTTCTTCCTTTACCCAGCCGCTCAGAAGGATGGCGTTGGCGTGGGTGGGAATGCCGTTGATGGAGGCCGAATTCACCATGGCGGTGAGGGCGCCGGCGCGGAAGCACTCCAGGAAGGGGGCGAAGAATTTCTCGCGGAGGTCGTTCGGGGCGATGATGGCCGGAGTGCGGTCTTTACCGGAAACCGGCACGCCGTAGCCCATGAAATGCTTGAGGGAGACGGCAACGTTCTCCGGGCCCACGTGGTTGGGGTCGGAGCCCTGGAGGGCGATGGTTTCCTCGCGGGCCAGTTCGGCCTGGAGGTAAGGGTCTTCACCGAAGCTCTCCCATAGGCGGGGCCAACGGGGGTCCCGTCCCAGGTCCATCACCGGGGAGAAAACCCACGGCACCTGGGCGGCGCGGGTTTCATAAGCCATGGCGTGGCCCATCATGCGGGCATAGGTGCGGTTGAACGTGGCCGCCAGGTTGATTTCCTGCGGGTAGAAGGAGCCGTCCGTAAGATAGGAGGCACCGTGGATCATGTCCAGGCCATAGATACAGGGAATGCCGATGGCTTCCATGGATTTATCCTGGATGTCCTTGACCATCCGGGCGGTATGCTCGCGGGAATGGGCATGGTCATTCATCACATTGAGGATGGAACCCACCTTGTACTGGCCGATGATTTTGTCCAGTTTGGCCGGGTCCAGGGCCTCGCCTGTTTCATCCTGAAGGACCATGATGGAAAGCTGGACCATCTGGCCGGCTTTCTCCTCAAGGGTCATCCCTTTCAGAACCTGTTCCACCTTGGCCTCAACGGCCTCATCGGAGGGAATCACCACCTCACCCTTAGGTG
>CAJOLS010000126.1 GCA_905235535.1 uncultured Bacteroidales bacterium | reverse complement strand
CCTGGCCAAGATTTACGAGAAAGCCGTGCAGCTGCCCACCGAGGGCTCCATCACCATCATCGCCGTCACCACCCTGAACGACGGAGACATCACCCACGCTATCCCGGACAACACCGGTTACATCACCGAGGGCCAGCTCTTCCTCAGGGCCGATTCGGACACGGGCAAGGTAATCATAGACCCTTTCCGCTCCCTGAGCCGTCTGAAACAGCTGGTGCAGGGCAAGAAAACCCGCGAAGACCACTCCCAGGTAATGAACGCCTCCGTGCGCCTGTATGCCGATGCCCAGAACGCCAAGACCAAGCTGGAGAACGGTTTCGACCTCTCCGACTACGACCACCGTTGCCTGGCCTATGCCAAGGATTACGCCCGGGAGCTCCTGGCCATCGACGTCAACATTACCATCACGGAAATGCTGGATACGGCCTGGAAGCTTTTCGCCAAGTACTTCTCCCCCGCCGAAACCGGTATCAAACAGGCACTCATAGACAAATACTGGATCAAATAGATCCTTCACTACGTTCAGGATGACAATGTCATTCTGAGTGAAACGAAGAATCTTTCAAATTATGGCTATTAAATTCCAATACAATAAAACATCGCTGACGGAACTGGGCAAGCAGCTCAAGATTCGCCAGGGAGCCCTCCCCACGCTTCAGAACAAGGAGAGCGCCCTGCGGCTGGAGGTGCGCAAGGCCAAGGCCGACAGCGAGCGCTTGATTGATGAATTGGAAGAAGCCCTCCAGCGTTACGATTACCTGGCCGCCCTGTGGAACGAATTCGAGCCCGGGCTCATCGCCATCACGGACGTGGACCTGTACACCAGGAAAGTGGCCGGTGTGAAAACCCCCGCCCTGGGAGAGATCCACTACGAAATCCGGCCTTTCAATGCCTTCGTCAAGCCCGCCTGGTACGCGGACGGTGTATCCATCCTCAAGGAACTCAGCCGCCTGGGCATAGAGTCCGAGGTGTACAAGGAGAAGGCCCGCATCCTGGATTACAACCGCCGCAAGACCACCCAGAAGGTGAATCTGTACGAAAAAGTGCAGATTCCCGGCTACCAGGAAGCCATCCGAAAGATCAAACGCTATATGGAGGACGAGGATAACCTGTCCAAAGCTTCTTCCAAGATTGTCAAGAAACGCCACGCCGAGGAAGAGGAGGCCTCTACGCTATGATTGCTTCCATGACCAAATACTCCTTCGTCCTGTTGAAGGGAGAAGAAGGACCGCTCCTGGAGAAACTCCAGGAAATCGGCCTCGTGGATATCACGCGCAGCGCCAAGCCCGTGAACGAGACGTCCCAGAAACTTGCCGGAGAGGTAGAACTTCTGGACGGTCTCATTCAGGGTCTGAACAAGGCCGTCATCCCGGAAGGCATCGAGCCGGAGTACATAGACGGGGACATCGTGCGCCTCGCCGGTGGCATGATCATGCGTTACTCCGAGGATACCATGGAAATCAAGGCCCTGGAAAAAGAGGTGAAAGACCTGAGGGCCTGGGGAGAATTTGACCGGTCCGTGCTGGACCAGCTGGCCCAGGCCGGCGTTCCCCTGCACTTCCACATCCTGCCCCACAAGCAGTTCCAGGAGGAATGGGCCCATGAATATGCCCTCTCCCTCATCCGCGGCAAAAAGGGAAAGACCGTTTACTTTGTAGTGGCCGGAGAAGACCCTCTCCCCGGAGAAGTTCCCGTCCCGGAAAGCAGCATAGAGGAGAAAAAGGCCCAGCTGGAGCAGACGAAAGAGCACTTCGGGAAAACGCTGCGCCGCATTGCCGGCGCCAGGGAGCGCATCCCGGAGCTGGAGAAATTGCGTGTGGAAACCCTGGAGAGACTGGACTTATACCTGGCCGGGGTAACCGCCTGCCCCGCAGCGGAAGACACCATCTTAACCCTGGTGGGTTATGCCCCCACGGAAAACGATGCCACCGTCACCGCCGCCCTGGACAAAACCGGCTTCCTGTATCTCAAGGAGGAAGCCCAGGTAATGGACAATCCGCCCATCACCTTCAACAACAACTCCTATGTGAAGATGTTCGAGCCGCTCACGGACATGTATGGCCGTCCGGCATACGACGGCTTCGACCCCACTCCTTTCATTTCCATCTTCTTCCTGCTGTTCTTCGCCCTGTGTATGGGAGATGCGGGCTATGGCCTCATCCTCATTGGCATCGGCCTGATGCTGGGGAAGGTAGAAAGCTTCAAGAGCACGGCGCCCCTGGTAACCACCCTGGGCATAGGAACGGTTGTGGTGGGCTTTTTCATGCACTCCTTCTTCTCTGTGGACATTTCCACCTGGAAGATTTTCGAGCCCGTCAGCTTCCTCTTCCTGCCGGCAGAGATTGGCGGCTACGCAGGCGGCATGGTGCTCTCCATCCTGGTGGGTATCGTGCACATCTGCCTGGCCATGCTGGTGAAAGCGCACCAGGCGGTGAAGGTGAAAGGCTTTGCCGCGTCCCTGGGAACCCTGGGATGGACGCTCCTTATCGTAGGAGGCGTGGTGGTGGGAGGCCTGGCCCTGGCCGGAGTCATGGACAGCGCCGTCACCCAATGGGTGGTCATTGTCCTGGGCACAGTATCGGCCCTTGGAATCTTCGTGTTCAACAACCCCGAAAGAAACAAGCTGGCCAATATTGGCATGGGACTCTGGGACACCTACAACACCGCCACCGGTTTGCTGGGAGACGTACTGTCGTACCTTCGCCTGTATGCCCTGGGCCTTGCCGGCGGAATGCTGGGAATGGCCTTCAACGACATGGGCAAGATGGTGCTGGGAGACGGATCCAACGCCTTCCTCTGGGTTTTCTTCATCCTTCTGGTGGTCATCGGCCATACGCTCAACATTGCCATGTGCGCCCTGGGCGCCTTTGTACACCCCCTGCGGCTGAACTTCCTGGAGTTCTTCAAGAATTCCGGCTACGAAGCGGCCGGCCGCAATTACAATCCGCTTAAAAAACAATAAATAAATACATTACAATTATGGAACAAATTCTTGGTTATCTCGGACTCGGACTCGTCCTTGCTCTGGCGGGTGTCGGATCCTCCTATGGCACCACCATCGCGGGTAACGCCGCCGAGGGTGCGCTCAAGCGCAAGCCGGAGGCTTCCGGCAGCTATATGGTGCTCTCTGCCCTTCCTGCCACCCAGGGTATCTACGGCTTCGTGGCCTTCTTCATGATGCTGGGTAAATTCACCAGCGGCACCATCTCCGGCGCCCTCTGCTTCGGTATCGGCGCTTCCGTAGGTCTGGTTTGCATGCTCTCCGGCATCCGTCAGGGCCAGGTGTGCGCCAACGGTATCGTGGGAGTATCCCAGGGTCACGACGTGTTCACCAACACCCTCATCTACGCCGCTCTCCCGGAGTTCTATGCCATTCTGGGCCTGGTGGGCGCCATCATGGCCAAATAAGCCCTTGGCTTCACATCCCAAAATCGGCCGCCCTTCCCCGGGTGGCCGGTTTTTTTTTCGCCCCGCCCGTCCTGCCGCTGCCGCTCTAACGCCGCTCCGCTCTAAAGCACAGTTTCCTCACCCTGCGGCCCAAAGTGTGCTTTACCCCAGGGTACTACCCCCCTCTAAAGCACAGTCTCCTCACCCTGCGGCCCAAAGTGTGCTTTAGGTGGGGAGAGGAGAGGAGGTCAAAACTCCGGAACAGGGAAAAAGACGGAAAGAAGAAGGAGGAAAAGGCCGGTACATACTGGCCGCCAGGTACCAACACAGTACCAGCAGCACAAAAATAATCACACCTTCAGCTTCATAGGAAACAATACTCCTTAGAGTCTGTTTTGAAATGATTGATATTTTTGTAATGTATAAAAAATAAGTTGCATCAGTTGGCCGGTTTGATGAGGTAGTTCCATTTACCGAGTTC
>CAJOLS010000125.1 GCA_905235535.1 uncultured Bacteroidales bacterium | reverse complement strand
ACGCATCACTATATTGGTACTGCCGCTGGAATAATACCAGAAGGTACCCGGCTCATGTTCAAGAGGTTTAGAGAGCGCGTACTTTCCCATATCCACCTCTCGGTGCAGCATAAGGTTCACATCCGAGCGATTGCCGTAGTTCTCGTTCCACTCCAGGCCGCTCTGCATCTGCAGCAGGTCCTTCAGCGTAATGTTTTTCCTGGCATCGGCACTCCATTCGGGGATGTCCATGGGGGCATTAACATCTACCAGGGAATCCCCCGCCATGATGCCCGTGAGGGCATTGGTGAAGCTTTTTCCCATGCTCCAGCTAAGGAGCCTTGTGCTACGGTCTATCCCTTCGCGGTAGCGTTCGGCCACTACCTCTCCTTTGTGCAGCACAACGAAGGCGAAGGGGGTGCCGTTGTAAGCCTTTTCGTCCACAAGGGCCTTGGCTATCGGCTCAAGGATGGCAGCCTCGGCGGGATTGTCGGCAAGCCTCTCCGGGATGGGAGCATCGGCCTCAAGGGAATATTCCTGGCCGATGAAAGCCTTTTTGCCCCTGCCACGCAGAAGCGTTACGCCGTATCCTTCCCGATAAACTGCGGTGGCGCTGGCCCAAAGGAAGCGGCTTGTCACTGTCTTTTTCTCGTTGTCTATCTTATTGTGGTTGAATTTGATAAAGGAGAACTGCAAATCCAGATTCTCCACATCGGAGGTTTCCCTTCCTGACACGAACACTGCCGATGCAAGGTTCTTGGCGGCATAGCCAGTGATAATGGGCATAAGGCTGTTCAGATATAGGCATCCTCCAAGGATGGCGGAGGCAAAAACAGCCGCTACGATACTGACAATACGTTTTTTCATGGTGCTTAGTGCTTACTAAGTGGTCTCCTGTGGCCAGCCTCTGGTCTCTTGAGAGAGGGACACCAGGTACGACAAAGTTACAAATATTGAAAATACTATCAAATTACACCCCAGGTAGTGATGAAATCCACCAGCCATGCCGATTACAAATCCATGAAACCCTACATCGACATCGCCGAGAAAGACCGACATGGATAAGGCCTTGGGCAAAATTAGCCAACTTTTTGCGCAAGGGGAAAAACATACTATATTTGCACATAAAGAAGTGACCTGTTATATGGAAAAAAGATGGGAAAGCCATTTGAAAGAGTTGGTTGTTTTTTGGTTGTGATGGCCGTGTCCGGCTGTGGCCTTTCCGTGGAGGAACGGACAGGCCCGGTGCCGGATCGTAGCCTGCCCCTCGCCCCCGACCGTTCGCGCACTTTCGAGGCGGCGGAGCGGGAACGTCCCGTGCTGGAGGAAACCGCCGTGCCTGGACGGCTGGACCTGGCCTTCTCGACGGAACCCACGTCGCGGGCCCAGGGCCCGGCCGACGATCCCGACTATGCGACCTACGGCAGCCGTTCCGTCTGTCTGGATCTTTCGTCCTATGACCTGGAAGGCTATGACCGAATTGCCTTCCGCATCTTCCCTTCCTGCGACGGGGCACCGGTCGTGAACCTGGACTGCTGGCTGCCCTGCCTGCCGGCGAATCACCTGATCTCCCTTGAAAACAACCGCTGGAACGAGTGTACACTCAATATCGGGAACTATCCCCGGAAAGGACCGCAGGAGCTCCGTTTCACGGCCACCCTGCGGGGTCGTGATGTAGCTGTCGGCGACAGCTGCCGCTTCCGGATCGACAGCATCTTCCTGCAGCGGACGGCGGACATCCCCTCCGAACGGGGCTGGCAGCCCACGGAGATCGTTCTTTCCACCGGCGGCTATGCTGCATCCGGCCCCAAGACGGCCATCCTGCCGATGGACTGCACCGGCCGGTTCACCCTGGAAAACAGCCGGGGCAAAACGGTCTTCCGTGGTCGGGTCCGTACCGAAGAAACGACGCTGGGTCACTTCGCCGTGGCGGATTTCTCCGACTTCACCCGGGAAGGCACCTACGTACTCCGGGCGGGGAACCGGGCTTCGCATCCTTTCCCCATCGGGGATGACCGCTGGGACAGCGCCGCCTGGAAGGCGCTCAGTTTCATTTTCGGCGAGCGTTGCGGCGATGCGGTTCCGGGCGTGCACGGAAAATGCCACCTGGACCTGTTCGCCCATCATGGCGACGGGACCATCTCCTTCGGCGGCGGCTGGCATGACGCCGGCGACCTGTCGCAGCAGTCGCTGCAGACGGGTGACGTCGCCTACGCCCTGTTGGAGGCATCGGAACGCTTCCGGGAGATCGATCCCGCCCTCGCAGGGCGCCTCCGGGAAGAGGCCCGCTGGGGCCTGGATTTCACCCTTCGGACCCGTTTTGGGGACGGATATCGGGCCAGCAGCGTGGGCCTGCTGATCTGGCAGGACGGTCAGGTGGGCTCCTTCGATGACATCCATACCGTCCGGGTGCAGGACAACGCTTTCGACAATTACCTGCAGGCCGGCTATGAAGCCTACGCCGCCCGGGTACTCACCGAAGACCCGGCGATGCAGGAGCGACTGCAGCAGACGGCCCGGGCCGATTTCGCCTTCGCCGAGGAGAAATTCGCCCGCGACGGCTACGACCGCTTCCGGTTCCCGTACGAACACTGCTACAATACCTCCCACAGCCAGTGGATGGCAACCGTCTCCTGGGCGGCGAGCCAGCTGTATCGGCTGACGGGGGAAGAAAACTATGCCGACAAGGCGGTGGAAGCCGCCTGCTATATCCTGGACTGCCAGGAAACGGAACCCGTGGGCGAAGGCCTCTGCGGCTTCTTCTACCGCGATACAACCCGTCGCTCCATCGTGCATTACATCCACCAGTCCCGCGAGCAGGTCTATATGCAGGCGCTCACGGAGCTTTGCCTCACCCAGCTGTCCCATCCGGACTATGCCCGCTGGGAAGGGGCTATCCGCCTGTTCGGCGGTTACTTGAAGGCGCTGATGCCTTATACGGCGCCCTACGGGATGATTCCGAGCGGGGTGTACGCCGCCGACGAATACTTGGACGCGGACAACTTCTTCGTCCTGCACCTGTTCCCGCCGGCCGACGCCACGGAGCGGTACACCCGGCAGCTGGCCCTGGGCGTGCAGGTGGACCCGACCCATTATGTCAAGCGTTTTCCCGTTTGGTTCAACATCTTCAACGGGAACAACGCCATCCTGCTCTCCCTGGGGAAGAGCGCCGCGCTCTGCGGTCGGTTCCTTGAGGATCCGGCCCTCACGGACATCGCCCGGGAGCAGGTGTACTGGATGCTGGGCAAGAACCCCTTCGGCCAGTCGATGGTGTATGGCGAAGGGTGGAACTACCCGGACATGGACAGTTTCTCCAGCGGCCTCCTGACGGGCATGATGCCAGTGGGCATCCGCACGTGGGAGGATACTGACGAACCCTGGTGGCCGCAGGTGAACAACGCCTGCTACAAGGAGGTTTGGGTGACTGTCGCCGGAAAACTCCTGTCGCTCTTCGCCGAATTCTGAAGTTGCTCGCCCTGCTGCTGGTCCCGGCCCTCGCCGCAGCCCAGTCAGACGCCGGTAGAGAAGTCCACGTCAATGGCGGTAACGTTTGCTTTCCTCCGTAGGATTGAGGCTGTCCATAGTGTCTTTAACCCTGTGTCCGTGTACGCCGCACCTTCATCTGCTTCGCCCTCTCCAGCGGCATCCCGCCGCAGGTGGTGATGAAATGGACCGGTCACTGCGACTACAAATCCATGAAGCCGTACATCGATATTGCCGGTAAGACCAAGTCCGACGCCATGAACACGTTTGCTAACTCGCTTAGCCTGTAATGGATAATCTTGCAAAGATTTTGGTATTCAGATAAACTTTATTAAATTTCCACTGCGTGGACATTTACGGCTGCACCGAGAGAAAAGCAAATTTATTTTGCTTTTCTCTCGGTTTGCACGTAAATTTGCATTGCCGTTGACGATTTTTCATAAATTTTGTCAACGACGCTGCAAAATTTCAAGTGCCTTATGTAC
>CAJOLS010000124.1 GCA_905235535.1 uncultured Bacteroidales bacterium | reverse complement strand
GACGAGATGGTGAGAGCCGTCAAAGCCAACAATTGGAAAGAGGTGGCGGATTCGCTGGCCAAATCGAAAAAGCTGCTTGCAGCCACATTGGCGGGCGACGAGGAGGCCGTCGCAAAAGGCATAGAGGCTGCCCACTACGAGAACACCAGCATCCTCAGCTACAACGACGAAAACTCCCTCTCCTGCGTCCTCAGCCTCGCATACTATTACGCCCGGAACGACTATGTGATACACCGCGAGCTGGCGTCGGGAAAGGGCTTTGCCGACCTTGTCCTCGTTCCCCGGAAGCACGTGGATTCCCCCGCCATCATCATCGAACTGAAGGTGAACAAGGACGCCGACACGGCGCTGGACCAGATTCGCCGCAAGAAATATCCTGCGAAGGTGGCCGAATATGCGGGACAGCTGCTCCTCGTGGGCGTCAATTACGACCGCGACACCAAGCAGCATACCTGCCGGATTGAGAAGGCGTAACCTCTCCTGCGTACGAACAAAGCCCCGAATACGCCCGGGAAGAGGGATACAAAAAAGGTGTGGCAGAGGGAAAAGCCGAAGAGGCTATAACCACCGGAAGGCCGCTATTCGTGGGCGAGATAGCTTGCCACCCCTTCTTTCGGTGATTTTAGGGAACTGCGTCCTTCAAACAAAGCAAAAACTCTTGACAGCCTGAAAAGTTTTTCTTAACTTTAAGGTCGCAAAAACGATAACCAATAACCAACCACTGATATGATTACTTCCCATCCCAAAATTGGCATCCGTCCCACCATCGACGGACGCATGAACGGTGTTCGTGAATCCCTGGAAGACCAGACCATGGGCATGGCCGTGGCAGTAGCCAAACTCATCGGCCAGAAACTGAAATATGCCGACGGCGCCCCCGTGGAGTGCGTCATCGCGGACAGCACCATAGGCCGCGTGGCGGAAACCGCCGCCTGCGCAGAGAAGTTTGCCCGCGAGGGCGTGGCCGTCACCATCACGGTAACCCCCTGCTGGTGCTACGGCTCCGAAACCATGGACATGGACCCGCACACCATCAAGGCCGTGTGGGGTTTCAACGGAACGGAGCGTCCCGGCGCCGTGTACCTGGCCGCCGTACTGGCCGCCCACGCCCAGAAGGGACTCCCCGCCTTCGGCATTTATGGACACGACGTGCAGGATGCCGACAATCAGGCCATTCCGGCCGATGTAGAGGAAAAGCTCCTGCGCTTTGCCAAGTGCGCCGTGGCAGCCGCTTCCATGCGCGGGAAGAGCTACCTTTCCATCGGCGCCGTGTGCATGGGCATCGCCGGTTCCATCGTGAACCCGGACTTCTTCGAAGACTACCTGGGCATGCGCTGCGAAGGCATCGACGAGGTGGAGATTATCCGCCGCATGGAAAGGGGCATCTACGACCACGAGGAGTTTGAAAAGGCCCTGAAGTGGGCCAAGGCCAACTGCAAGGAATACGAAGACATCTGCAACAGGCCGGATTTGAAGAAAACCCGTGAGGAAAAGGACAAGGACTGGGAGTTCACCGTGAAGATGGCCATCATCATCCGGGACCTGTTGCAAGGCAACCCCAAGCTCAAGGAAATGGGATTTGGGGAGGAAGCCCTGGGCCACAACGCCATCCTGGGCGGTTTCCAGGGCCAGCGCCAGTGGACAGACTTCTACCCCAACGGAGACTTTGCCGAGGCCATCCTCAACTCTTCCTTCGACTGGAACGGCATCCGTAAACCCTTCGTGCTGGCCACGGAGAACGACAGCCTCAACAGCGTAGCCATGCTCCTGGGCCACCTGGTTTCCCAGACGGCCGCCATCTTTGCCGATGTGCGCACGTACTGGAGCCCCGAGGCCGTGGAGCGTGTAACGGGAGAAAAGCTGGAGGGCAAGGCTGCGGGCGGCATCATCCACCTGATCAACTCCGGCGCCGCCTCGCTGGACGGCTGCGGCCAGTGCACCGTGGACGGCAAGCCCGCCATGAAACCCTTTTGGGAAATCTCCGAAAAAGAGGCCCAGGCCTGCCTGGACAACACTGTCTGGGTGCCGGCCAACCGCGAATACTTCCGCGGCGGCGGTTTCTCCTCCAAGTTCCTCTCCAAGGGCAACATGCCCTGCACCATGATTCGCGTGAACATAGTCAAGAACCTGGGACCGGTGCTGCAACTGGCCGAAGGCTGGACGGTGGACATTAGCGAGAAGCAGTTCAAGATTTTGGACGAGAGAACGGACAAGGGCTGGCCCACCACGTGGTTTGCCCCGCGCCTGGACGCCACCAAAGCCCCGTTCAAGGACGTGTACAGCGTCATGAACAACTGGGGAGCCAACCACGGCGCCATTGTTTACGGCCACGTGGGAGCAGACCTCATCACCCTGAGCTCCATGCTCCGCATCCCCGTGTGCATGCACAACGTACCGGAAGAGCAGATTTTCCGCCCGTCCACCTGGCGTGCCTTCGGCATGGACCCGGAGGGGGCCGATTACAGGGCCTGCCAGGCGTATGGACCGTTATTTAAGAAATAGCTCAGAATGACAAAAGAGAAAACCAGCATATTCAAGTATGAAGGGGTGAATTATCTTCTCCCCTTCATACTCATTACGGCGTGTTTTGCGCTGTGGGGATTTGCCAACGACATCACCAATCCCATGGTGAAGGCCTTTTCCAAGATTTTCCGCATGAGCGTCACGGAGGGCGCCCTTACGCAGGTGGCGTTCTATGGCGGGTACTTTGCCATGGCACTGCCGGCGGCCATGTTCATCCGCCGCTTCACCTATAAGAAGGGTATCCTCATGGGCCTGGGGCTGTATGCAACGGGAGCCTTTCTGTTCATTGCCGCCCGCTCCACGGGCGCCTACTGGCCTTTCTTAGTGGCGTACTTCATCCTCACCTGCGGCCTCAGTTTCCTGGAAACCAGCGCCAACCCCTACATCCTGGCCATGGGCTCCCCGGAAACGGCCACCCGCCGCCTCAACTTTGCCCAGTCGTTCAACCCCATCGGCTCCCTCTGCGGCATGTTCGTGGCCATGAATTTCATCCAGGCCCGCCTGAATCCCCTCAGCAGCGCAGAGCGCGCCACCCTCCCCCAGGCCGAATTCGAGGCCATCCGCCAGAGCGACCTGGGCATCCTCATCAAGCCGTACGTAATCATCGGCCTTGTAATCGTGGTCATGTTCCTGCTCATCCTGCTGGTGAAAATGCCGATTGTGAAGGAGGAAAACAAGGGCAGCATCCGCGAAACCCTGAGCGACCTGATTGGCAAAAAACGCTACCGGGAAGGCGTCCTGGCCCAGTTCTTCTATGTGGGCGTGCAGATTATGTGCTGGACCTTCATCATCCAGTACGGCACACGCATCTTCATGGAACAGGGCATGAGCGAGATTGACGCCGAGGTTCTTAGCCAGCGCTACAACATTGCCGCCATGATCATCTTCTGCTGCAGCCGCTTCATCTGCACCTGGCTCATGAAATACCTGCAGCCGGGCAAGATGCTGCACATCTTTGCCCTCGCGGGCATCCTGTGCACCCTGGGCGTCATCTTCATCCAGGGCATCGCGGGTCTGTACTGCCTGGTGGCCGTAAGCGCCTGCATGTCCCTGATGTTCCCCACCATTTACGGCATTGCCCTGGATGGTTTGGGTGAAGACGCCAAGTTTGGCGCCGCCGGCCTCATCATGGCCATCCTGGGCGGTTCCATCCTGCCGCCGGTACAGGCTATGATCATAGACCGCGGGACACTCCTGGGAATGCCCGCGGTGAACGTATCATTCGTATTGCCAATGCTTTGCTTCGTGGTAATCGCCATTTACGGTTACCGCGTGTTCAAAAATATTATCTGATTATTCCGGTTTATAGGAATCCTTCAACGCCGTGGTCTTGTTGAATACGACATGCTGCGGCGTTGAATCTTTATCCTTCACATAATAACCGGTGCGCTCAAACTGGACGGCTATGCCGGAAGTGTCTTCCAGCAGGGCGG
>CAJOLS010000123.1 GCA_905235535.1 uncultured Bacteroidales bacterium | reverse complement strand
CCGATGTCATGAGAGACCACTATGAGGGCACCCCCATGGACATGACCCAGGATATCGGAGCCGGCGGAAACGCCCTCCCGTACCGCTGGCGCCCCATGGAGTTCACCGTGGAGGGCAGCACCTATGTGAACGAGCGTGCCATCGCCACCCAGCAGACCGGCTTCTGGATGGTGGGCCAGGCCCGCAATTACGTGCCCGACGTGGTGGGCGGCATCCTCTGGTTCGGAACGGATGACGCCGCCACCTCCTACCTCACGCCCATCTACACCAGCGTAACCCAAGTGCCGGAATGCTTCCGCGAGGGCAATGGAGACCGCCTTCACTACTCTCCCAGCTCTTCTTTCTGGATAAACAACCGCATCTCCAACGCCTGCTACAAAATGTACAACCAGATGGCCCCCTACGTGCGGGAGCGCATAGACCGTTTTGAGGTGGAGCAGATGGAGCACACCCACTCGGTAGACAGCATGGCCGTGGTCATGTACAACCAGGTGGTGGTGAAACTGCAGAAGAAGCTGGAATCCAAGCACGACAACATGGTGTCGGCCCAGCCCTTTGCCAAGATTGTCAAATACATCACCGGCTATTGCATGGATACGGCAAACAGGCAGTTTGATGCCTGGAAGAACCTGGAAGTGGAACTGCTGGTGAAATTCATGGACGGCAACGTGCTTCCCCAGGAGAAGGACGGTTCCTTCACGCACTCCAAATACAGCAAGGGCGTGCCTGAGAAGGTGGAGTGGCCCGGTTATACGGACCTCTGGAAAGAGACCGTGGCCCAGGAGCATGGCATGACCATCCGCGCACCCAAGCAGTAATGGCACAGGAAATAGAAAGAAAATTTTTGGTCAGGGGCAGCTTCAAGGAGGTTGCCTTTGCCGCCCTCCGCATCAGCCAGGGCTATATCTGCCGGGACGGCGGCCGCACGGTGCGGGTGCGCATCCGCGGGGAACAGGCTTTCCTCACCATCAAGGGCCCGTCGGCCGACGGCGGCCTGAGCCGCTTCGAATGGGAGATGGAGATTCCCGTCCAGGAGGCCCGGGAGCTGATGATGCTCTGCCAGGCGGGTATCATTGAAAAGACCCGCTATCTGGTAAAGGCCGGAAAACACACCTTCGAGGTAGACGAGTTCCACGGAGACAACGAAGGCCTGATTGTGGCCGAAGTGGAGTTGGGCGCACCGGATGAATCCTTTGAAAGGCCGTCCTGGTTAGGAGAGGAGGTGACCGGAGAAAGACGCTACTACAACGCTTCTCTTTCGCGGAATCCATATAAGAATTGGAGATAATCCGTATATTTGTCCTTGTTAATAACACCAAAACTATGAACTGGCTATTTTATCTGGTTCCCGCCGCCGCGTTACTGGCGCTTCTGTTCGCCTGGTTTTTCTTCCGGCAGATGTACAGGGAGAGCGAAGGAACCCCTACCATGAAAGAAATCGCACAGTATGTGCGCGAGGGTGCCATGGCATACCTCAAACAGCAGTATAAAGTGGTCATTGTAGTCTTTATTGTGCTGGCCATCCTGTTCGCCGTCCTGGCCTACGGATTCGGGGTGCAGAACCCCTGGGTGCCGTTCGCCTTCCTCACGGGCGGCTTCTTCAGCGGTCTGGCCGGCTTTGTGGGCATGAAGACGGCCACCTACGCCAGCGCCCGCACGGCCAATGCCACCATGCGCAGCCTCAACGCCGGGCTCAAGATTGCCTTCCGTTCCGGCGCCGTCATGGGCCTCACCGTGGTGGGCCTGGGCCTGCTGGACATCGCCATCTGGTGGAGCGTCCTCAAGATTTTCTACGACCCGTCGGACGCCCAGAACCTGGTTGTGATCACCACCACCATGCTCACCTTCGGCATGGGTGCCTCCACGCAGGCGCTCTTTGCCCGTGTGGGCGGCGGCATCTATACCAAGGCCGCTGACGTAGGGGCCGATATCGTGGGAAAGGTGGAGCAGGACATCCCCGAAGACGATCCCCGCAACCCCGCCACCATCGCCGACAACGTGGGTGACAACGTGGGCGACGTGGCCGGCATGGGGGCCGATTTATACGAGAGCTACTGCGGCAGCATCCTGGCCACCATGGCCCTGGGTGCATCGGCCTTCTTTGCCGACGGGACCGCCGTCCAGATGCGGGCCATCCTGGCGCCCATGGTGATTGCCGCCATCGGCGTGGTGCTGTCCATCCTGGGCATCTATGTCGTCCGCACCAAGGAGGGTGCCCATTTGAACGACCTCCTGAAATCCCTCTCCGTGGGTACCAACCTGGCCGCCGTGCTCATTGGCATCCTTACCTTCGGCGTGTTTTACCTGCTGGACTTCCCCAACTGGTGGAAACTGGCCCTGAGCGTACTCAGCGGCCTGGCGGCGGGTGTTATCATCGGCAAAGTGACGGAGTATTACACTTCCCACTCCTTCAAACCCACGCAGAAACTGGCGGAGAGCGCCCAGACCGGATCGGCCACCGTCATCATCAGCGGAGTGGGCCTGGGAATGATTTCCACGGCCATCCCGGTGGTCATCATCGCCTGCGCCATCCTGCTGGCCTATGGCTTCGCCACGGACTTCGTCTTTAGCGCCGATACGCTTAGCCTGGGCCTCTACGGCATCTCCATTGCCGCCGTAGGCATGCTCTCCACCCTGGGTATCACCCTGGCCACGGATGCCTACGGTCCCATCGCGGACAATGCAGGCGGCAACGCTCAGATGAGCGAACTGGACCCTTCCGTGCGGGAAAAAACGGACGTGCTGGACGCCTTGGGCAACACCACGGCCGCCACCGGAAAGGGCTTTGCCATCGGCTCGGCCGCCCTTACGGCCCTGGCCCTGCTGGCATCCTATATTGAAGAGTTGAAGATTGGGCTGGAGCACATCGGCCGGACGGTTCTCCAGATTGGAGACCGAACGGTGGAAACCGTGAACGCCAGCATTACGGATATCGTAAACCTGTATGACATCTCCCTGATGAACCCCAAGGTGCTGGTGGGCATTTTCATCGGCTCCATGATGGCCTTCCTCTTCTGCGGTCTCACCATGAACGCCGTGGGCCGCGCCGCCTCCAGGATGGTGGTGGAAGTCCGTCGCCAGTTCCGCGAGATTGCGGGCATCCTGGAAGGAAAACAGCGCCCGGACTACACCAACTGCGTGCGCATCTCCACCAAGGCCGCCCAGCAGGAGATGATTTTCCCCTCCCTGCTGGCCATCCTGGTTCCCATGGTGGCAGGCTTGCTGCTGGGGCCGGCGGCCGTGATAGGCCTGCTGTCCGGCGGCCTGGGAGCCGGCTTTGTGCTGGCCATCTTCCTGGCCAATTCCGGCGGTGCCTGGGACAATGCCAAGAAATTTGTGGAAGAAGGCCACTTCGGCGGGAAGAACTCCCCGGCCCACAAGGCCACTATCGTGGGTGATACCGTGGGAGACCCCTTCAAAGACACTTCCGGCCCGTCCCTCAACATCCTCATCAAGCTCATGAGCATGGTTTCAATCGTGATGGCCGGATTAACTGTAATGCTACATTAGTTTCCGTATCTGGCCACTATGTCACTCCAGCGGTAGAAGCTGCCGGGGGCGGCCATCTGCAGCGGGAGCGTGGCCTCGCGGCCGTTCAGCAGTACCTGCACCAGGATTTCCGGGCTATTTTTGCTTTTGAAGAAAATCCACTGGAAGTTGCAGGCCATGGGAACGTCGAAGCTGCGCCAGTAGTTCTCCAACTCGTAAGGGTTCTCCAAACGGACTCCCATGCCGTTCACATCCATGAGCGAGAGAAGCGGCATCAGGGTGGAGTCATGGGCGAAACGCAGGCGCAGCTGCACCTTGCCGTCGGCCATGTCTTCCTGCGCCTTCACAATCAAGTCGCTCAGGAGGGCCTTCATGGCTTTAACCCGCAGATTGTCCGTGTCAGTAGAATTGCCTACAATCTGATAATCCCGGTAGTTGCCCACCCGCCACAAAGCATAACGCTCGGCTGGCGTATAGAGGTCATAGAGTACCGACGGAACAGGGCAGTCCAGATTGTCCAAGGTAGATACCACCACATGGAGGTTGTCGATGAACTTGTACTTGTCCGTCACCAGTGAGTCCGGCCGGGTGAACCACCTGCCCAGGATGCCGTCCAGGTCCAGCACCTCGTCCCGGAAGGCATTGAACTTGTCCACGCCTCCCCTGTCGCTTCGGCTGTCAATCACATCCGGAAGAAGGTAGGCCTGATAGGGATAGCCATAATCGGCATCAAAGGAGAAATCCTTGTCCAGCCGGCCCAGTTCGCTCAGGAAGGAATACATGCTCACGATGACGCGATGGGAAATGGTGGAAACGGCCGATGCGTGCGTGGCTCCTTTGAAGACCTCCGGATAATTTTTGTAAATCTGGGCGGCGATATAGCGGTGCTGCTCCTGCCCCCTGTGGGTAAGGTTGCCCTCACGGCGGGAAAGTTCCGGATACAGCTCCGCATAGGCCTGATAATAGGTCTCCCCTTCCGGCGTAAGCCAGCCCTTCTGATGGGCCTTGGTCCAGACGGAAAGCATGTCTTCATAGACCGTACCGCCCAGCGCAAAACGGGCACCG
>CAJOLS010000122.1:3229-10099 GCA_905235535.1 uncultured Bacteroidales bacterium | reverse complement strand
CCCCAATCCCCAATCCCCAATCCCCATTTTAAATTTATTTCTTTTAATTTTAAAAAAATTAATAAAATAATTTTAATTTTTTAAATTTTTTTATAAATTTTATTTGTCAAAAAATATTAATATAAAAAAAATTATTTAAAATAAATTAAAATTTAAGTGTAAAATGAAAATTCATATATTTCTTTTTTCATTATTTATATTGTCAGTTTTATTAAATTATATGTATTTTACATTTAATAAAACTGCAATTCAAATAGTTGATGAAATGGGAATTGGCTACAATCTTGGAAAAACTTTTAATTGCTGTAGTTCAGTAGGCGAAGAGAGTATATTCTACGAACAAATAAAAACTTGGGGTACTATATTACCAACAAAAAAAATGATTAATAAAATAAAGAAATATGGATTTAAAACAATCCGTTTCCAAGTATATTATACTAATTTGACAAATATTATTAATTCAGAATGGCTTTTAAGAATAAAAGAAATAGTTGATTGGATAGTGAAAAATGGAATGTTTTGCATTTTATGTGTGAACCATGACAAAGAATTTTGGATATCTCAAAATTCCAAAAATAAATATATTAATTTCTGGAAGCAAGTTGCAAATCAGTTTATAAATAATGACGCTTATTTAATATTCGAAACTTTAACTGATATAGATATTGATATCCAACATTTATTTTTTTCAAATTATACTCAGGATTTTATAGATACAATAAGAAATTCAGATGGATATAATAAAGAGAGACTCTTAATTATTCCTGAAATGGCCACTGAATATGAAATAAATAATTTTTATGAATTAGATATCCCAAAAGATCCATCAAATAAAACAGCTGTTTCTTTGCATTATTATTTTCCTTCTGAAACACAATACTATTATGAGACTCTACCAATCACTTGGATTGATAAAACTGGATTTTTATATGAAGCTCTTCCTACCACAGCATGGGGTTCAGATTATGACTATCAAGATATAATTAATAAAATGCAAATTTTGAAAAGAACATTTATAGATAAAGGAATACCTGTTATACTTGGAGAAGTGGGAATTTTATCTGATTATAATAATAATATTACTTATTCTTTAAATGACTTCGCTTGCCCTGACGCTGTTTCTTAAAGAAACTGACGCTCGTTTAAATATAAAAAAAGTGTTACACTTTTTCGGTACTTGCTTGTACTTTTAGTCTTTCAATATTGTCAATGAGCCTTTTCGAGATTCCCGGTCAAGCCGGGAATGACGACCTCGTTTCAAACGGGACTGCAAAGGTAGCAAGTTTTTCCGTAACCACAAATTTTTTCTAATAATTTTTTGATTTTTTTACAGATTCTTCGCTTCGCTCAGAATGACAAAAGTTGTATCTTTGCACAGATATGGAAAAGAAAGTGTCACTGTGGCAGATTTTCGGGGTGTTCGCCAAGATTGGGGCGTTCACCATCGGCGGGGGCTATGCCATGATTCCGCTCATCCAGGCCGAAATGAGCCGCCGCGGCTGGATTTCGGAGGAAGACCTGCCGGACATTGTGGCCCTGTCCCAGAGCGCACCGGGCGTGATGGCCGTGAACATTTCCATCTTTGCCGGGCACAAGCTGCGCGGGTTCAAAGGCAGCGTAGCCGCCACCCTGGGCAGCATTCTCCCCTCTTTCCTCGGAATCCTGGCCATCGCCATGTTCTTCACCGCCTTCAAGGATAACCCGTGGGTGGAACGGGCATTCAAGGGAATACGGCCCGTCGTCATTTCCCTCATTGCCGTGCCCATGGTGAAGATGGCGCAGAAATCCTGCAAAAACTGGTGGACCTGGAGCCTGGCCGTCGCCGCCCTGGTGCTGGTGGCTTTCCTCAATGTCTCCCCCATCTACATCATTATCTGTGTGCTGGTGCTGGGGGGCAGTGTGACTTTCTATATGCTGAAAAAGATTCCCGGTCAAGCCGGGAATGACGAAGGTCAGGCAGGGAATGACAAAGGCCATACCGGGAATGACGGAATGATGGAGGGGCAATGATGGATATCCTTGCATTAATCGGCCAACTGGCCTGGACATTCTTTGTGATTGGCGCCTTTACCATCGGAGGCGGCTATGCCATGCTCTCCCTCATCCAGAACCAGGTGGTGGTGGAGCATCCGTGGATCAGCGAATCGGCCTTTACGGATATTGTGGCCATTTCCCAGATGACGCCGGGGCCCATCGGCATCAACAGCGCCACCTACGTGGGGTACGAGGTGCTTTTCAACGCAACCGGAAGCCATTTTGGGGGCGTTTGCGGCTCCCTAACCGCCACCCTGGCCCTTATCCTTCCTTCGTTCATCATTATGCTGCTCATCGTCAAGTTCTACCTTAAATTCAAGAGCAGCAGGCTGTACGCCGGCACCATGGACTGGCTCAAGCCCAGCGTGGCGGGCCTGATTGGCGCCGCAGCCCTCATCCTTATTGTCAAAACCACCTGGACGGGCGGTGTGCCAAATGTTCAAGTGGTGGCCGATAACTTCCCGGACTGGAAAAGCTGGGTGCTGCTGGGCGCCGCGTTCATTGCCTCCTACTGGGGCAAGGTGAATCCCATCTACGTGATTCTGGGAGGGGCGGCGCTGGGGCTTCTGCTGTACTAACCCTTCTTGTGGCTTACACATTTTATTCGTACCTTCGTGCAACATATTATTAAGAGTCTGTTTTGAAATGATTGATATTTTTACTTATAGTTTATTTTTGTGGAAATGGAAATTTTTCTTGAAAATTTTTGGCCATAGGGGGGTTCCTATGGGTGAAAATTTTTGAGGAAAATTTACCAAAAAGAAACATAAAGAATTTATTGAATTTTAAAACAGACTCTAAATGACCATGAAACGCATTTTCCCCATCTTCGCTGCTGTGGCTTTGCTGGCCGCCTGTTCGCAGCCCCTTCCCAATCCGGAGGCCTTTTCCGTCATTCCCTGCCCCAATGAAGTAAGCCTTTCCGAAGGCGCTTTCAACGTGAAGGGCGTGGCCATCGCCATCGACCCCGCCCTGGACGAAGCCTCCCAGGCGGCCGTCCGGCGCTTTGTATCGGCCCTGGAAACCGCATCCGGCGTCAAGACCAAGAGCGGCAAAGCCCTCAGCTTTGTCCTCAACGCCAACCTGGCCCCGGAGCAGTATGTGATTGACATCCAGCCCAAGGCTGCGCACGTGGAAGCATCGGCCCTTAACGGCTTTGTCTATGCCTGCGAAACGCTCAAGCAGATGCTGCCCGCTGCCATCTACGGTTCCACTGTCCAGGCCGATGCAGGCTGGGTGCTCCCCTGCGCCCACATCGAGGACCAGCCCCGCTTTGCCTACCGCGGCATGCACATGGACCCCTCCCGCCACTTCTGGACCATTGAGGAGACCAAGCGCTATTTGGACGTAATGACGGCCTACAAGCTGAACCGCTTACACTGGCACCTCACCGATGACCAGGGCTGGCGCATGGAGGTAAAGGCCTATCCCAGGCTCACCGAGGTGGGAGCCTGGCGCAACGGAACCGTCATCAAGAAGGACTGGGGCTCCAACGACGGCATCCGCTACGGCGGTTTCTACACGCAGGAGCAGATGAAGGAGATTGTGGCCTATGCGGCCGAGCGCGGCATCACCGTTATCCCGGAGGTGGACCTTCCCGGTCACATGGTGGCCGCCCTGGCCGCCTATCCGGGGCTGGGCTGCACCGGCGGCCCCTATGAGGTATGGACCCGCTGGGGGGTGGCCAAGGACATCCTCTGCGCCGGCAATGATGAGATTTTCACTTTCCTGGAAAAAGTCTTTGACGAACTCATGGATATCTTCCCCTCCGAATACATCCACATCGGCGGTGATGAATGCTTCAATGGAGATGCAGAGCCTGGCAGGCCGGATCCTTGGGACGTGTGCCCCAAGTGCGCCGCCAAGATGAAGGAACTGGGCATCAAGAAAGGCCCCATGGCCAAGCACTACCTGCAAAACTATGTAACCGCCCGCATGCAGGACTTCCTCAACTCCAAGGGCCGCAAAATCATCGGCTGGGACGAGATTCTGGAAGGCAACCTGGCCCCCGGCGCCACGGTGATGAGCTGGCGCGGCGTGGAAGGCGGCATCAAGGCTGCCGAGAAAGGCTTCGACGCCATCATGACGCCCAGCGGATTATGCTACTTCGACTACTATCAAAGCCAGGAGCGCGACAAGGAACCCTTCGGCATCGGCGGTCACCTGCCATTGGAAAAGGTGTACGGCTACGAGCCTTTCGACGGCCTCAAGCCCGGCACCGAGAAGCACATTTTAGGCGTGCAGGCCAACCTTTGGACGGAATACATTGCCACACCCGAGCACTTGGAATACATGCTCCTGCCCCGCATGTGCGCCCTTTCGGAAATCCAGTGGTGCGCTGCCGACAAGAAAGATTACGCCCGCTTTGACGCCTCCCTGGACCACACCTTCAAGATGCTGGATGCCATGGGCGTGAACTATTCCTTAGACTGCCGCGGGCTTGTGGGCCTGGACCGCCAGCCGGCCCGTACTCCCCACCAGCTCAAGAAATACCTGGAGGAGAATCCCCGCAACTGGTAGTATTCTGCAGGCTTTTTTACAGTACAGTCCTTCGGGGCTGTACTTTTTTATGCTGTAGGAACAGGACGGGAACGGAGGAGCACCCAGGACACGACGCCATACATGCCGATGAGCGCGGTATTCACCGCCAGCTTTACCGGCAGAGCATCCCCGGCGCAGAGGCTGCAGAAATGAAGGCCGGCATAGGTGACGCCCATCAGGAGGAAAAGAAGGCCGATACGCCCCCACTTATAAGGGATGGGATAGTACTTGGAGCCCAGATACGCGCTGAGAACGAACATGACCAGATAGCTGGCCAGATGGCCGAAGGCCGATGCCCAGTAAGAGAAGCGCGGCATAAACGCCACGTTCACCACCAGCGTGACCAGAAGGCCCGCCAGCGTAATCCAGATGGCCATATTGGTTTTGCCGGACAGTTTGTACCACATGGAGACGTTGAAAAGCATGCCCAGCAGCATGTAACTGAGCAGCATCACGGGAACAACGCCTATCCCCACGCGGAAGTCCCGGCCCAGGAAAAGCGAAATCACGTCTATATATCCCACCACGCCCAGCAGCACCAGGCCGCAGAAGGCCGTGAAATACTCCATCACCACGGCGTACAGCTCCTTGGACCCCTTGTCCCGGGCCCGCTGGAAGAAGAAAGGCTCGGCCGCATAGCGGAACATCTGGATGAAGAGGTTCATGATGACGGCCAGCTTCACCGCCGCCTGGTACACGCCCAGAGTGGCCTGCCACTGGGCCGATGAAGTATCGAAGAAACGGAACAGCACACGGTCCAGGAAATCGTTGGCCACCCCCGGAAGGGCCGCAACCATTAGCGGAAGCGAATACACCAGCATCCTTTTCACCAAAGCGCCGTCCCATACCAGCTTGAGCCGCACCACATCCGGGACAAACAACACCAGGCACAGCACACAGCTCACCAGGATGGCAAAGATAGGATAGGTAAAGTCCGGCTGGGCGGGCCACACGAAGAACAGCACCAGGTTGGCGCCCGTTTCCGTGAGGATTTTGACCGTCTTGAGCACGGCAAACTTCACGGCCTTGTGCTCCTGCCTCAACTTGGCAAAGAGGATGGCGGTAACGCTGTCGCAGAAAAGGATGGCGGCCACGTAGATGATAAGGCGCTTATAGCCCACATACCCCATGACGGCCGACAAGGGGCCGGAGAAGGCCACCATACAGGCCAGGAAGGCCAGATTGAGGCCGAAGACCGTGAGAAGGGCCCCGGAATAAACCTTGCGCGGGTCCTCCCCTTCCTTGTTGGCATAGCGGAAACAGCCCGTCTCCAGGCCCAGCACCAGCACCACCTGCAAGATGGCGATATAAGCCATGAATTCCGTCACCACCCCATACTGCATCTGGGTAAGGGTGCGGGTATAGATGGGAACGAACAGGAAGTTCAGAATCCTGGCCAGGATGGAGCTGAAGCCATAAATGGCGGTCTCCCCTGCCAATTGTTTCAACGGGTTTGCCATATATCTTGCAAAATTACTACTTTTGTGAAATAAAAACACACCTCATGAAAAGACTTTTTGTTTTCACCCTTAGCCTTGTCCTTCTTGCCTCTGCATGCAAAACTCGCAGCGGAGAAGAAGTTACCGTAGATTTATCGGCCCAGGACAGCCTGGCCGCCGTCAAAGCCGCACAGACCCTTCCCGAAGAGCCCGTGTTTGACATTGTCACCAGCGAAGGCACCATCCGCGTGCGCCTGTTCAAGGACACGCCCCTGCACCGGGACAACTTTGCCAAACTGGCCCTGGCCGGCTACTATGACAACCTCCTGTTCCACCGCGTCATCGACGGCTTCGTCATCCAGGGAGGAGACCCCTTCACCCGCGACACCTCCAAAGTGGCTCAGTGGGGAGAGGGCGGCCCCAGCTACACCATCAAGGCCGAAATGAGGGATGCCGAAGGCAATCCCCTCCACACGCATGCGAAAGGCGCCCTGGCCGCCGCCCGGCAGGGAGACCTGGCCAATCCGTTCAAGGAGTCTTCCGGTTCCCAGTTCTACCTGGTCCAGGATCCGGACCACTGTGCCCATCTGGACGGGGAATACACCGTGTTCGGGGAAACCATTTCCGGCCTGCACGTGATTGACCGCATTGCCGCCCAACCCACCGACCGGCTGGACCGTCCCATAGAAGATGTGAAAATTATTTCCATAAAGCCTAATAAAGAACTAAACAGCAAATAATTCGGCACAGTATTTGCAAAATAAAAAGACGAATAGTTTTTTAATAGGTTAAGTTTTTAGGTTAGAATGAGGACGGCTCCTGCTGAGAAGCACGGGCCGTTTTTCTGACGGTACCC
>CAJOLS010000122.1:0-3196 GCA_905235535.1 uncultured Bacteroidales bacterium | reverse complement strand
TCCTGCTGACGAAGGATACCGGGCATCCGCATCATAAGGGTGTCGGGGTTTCGCCCACGACAACGTGCCTTTCGACATGCCCCAAAGTGGCAACTTCTGCAATTTTCGTGTAAATTTCTGCGTCAGTTTCAGATTCTAAGACGTTTTTTCGCTATCTTTACACCCCAATTTTGTAGAAGATATGGAAATCAAAATGCAACGTCAGGACATCCCCGTCCTTCTTTTGACCGGTTATCTGGGAAGCGGCAAGACCACGCTTCTGAACCGTATCCTTACCAATAAGAAAGGCATCAAGTTCGCCGTTGTCGTGAATGACATCGGCGAGGTGAACATAGATGCCGACCTGGTGGAAAAAGGGGGCATCGTGGGCTCTACGGACGACAGCCTGGTGGCCCTTCAGAACGGCTGCATCTGCTGCACCCTCAAGATGGACCTGGTGGCCCAGCTGGCCGATCTTACATCGGCCCGTAAATTCGACTACATCGTGATTGAGGCCAGCGGCATCTGCGAACCCGCCCCTATTGCCCAGACCATCAGCACCATGCCCGCCCTGGCCCCCCAGGCCGTGAAGGACGGCTGCCCGTACGTGGACTGCATCGCCACGGTGGTGGACGCCCTGCGCATGAAAGACGAGTTCGAGAGCGGCGCCGCCCTCCAGAAAGAGGACATAGGCGAAGATGACTTGGAGCGCTTGGTCATTGAGCAGGTAGAATTCTGCAACATCGTACTGCTCAATAAGGTGGCCGATATCACCCCCGAGGAGCTGGGCAGGCTCAAGGGTATCGTCAGGAGCATCAACCCCGGCGCCAAGGTGCTGGAGTGCAACTACGGAGACATAGATCTGGACGAGATTATCTACACGGGCATGTTCGATTTTGACGCCGTGGCCACATCGGCCGCCTGGATTGCCGCCATCGAGGGCGAGGACGAGGAGGAAGAGGCCGAAGGGGAAGCCCTGGAATACGGCATTGACACCTATGTGTACACCCGCCGTCCGGCCCTGGACCTGAACAAGTTCGACCACATGGTGGCCACCAGATGGCCTGCAAACGTTATCCGCGCCAAGGGCCTGTGCTATTTCTCCAACGATATTGACAAGTGCTGCCTCTTTGAGCAGGCAGGCAGGCAAAAAACCCTCAAGGACTGCGGCCTGTGGTTCGCCACCATGGAAGAGGAAGAGCTGCAGGAAATGATGAACCGGGACCGCAAGCTGAGGCAGGACTGGGATCCGGACTACGGAGACCGCATGCAGAAGATTGTGTTCATCGGCCAGAACCTGGACAAGAAGGCCCTGGAACAGCTGATGGACAGCTGCCTGGCAGAGTAAGGGGTTTGGGGTGGGGTAACGTGGAGAGACCGAGATTCGAACTCGGGATACCCTTTTGGAGTATTCACGCTTTCCAGGCGTATCTTGGCCTCTGTAAGCGTCTTAGATGGTTAATTTATTTCAAAAGACTATATGACAGTTTACCGACAACCGGTAAGTTCTTTTCGCAGACGGATTCTACCTTTTTTATGATTTCCATACACCGTTCACGTGGAATACGAATTCCCACCCCCGCTTTCAGGACATCATCAAGAGTCGGGTTTCCTTTGTAAAAGAGAGATGTTGCGTGTTCTCCCCGAGAGCCCGAAGGGGAATAAGTAATGTCGTATGCCGGGGCTAGCGACCACGTACCCTCCCTGCAGATGAATGAAAAGTTTTTGGCATGATCGTCCTTATTGTCGGCCACCAGGTTGACTACCATCCGGCGGAACATTTCTTCTACCTGCACCGGATCCTGAGTGAGATAGCCCGTCAGAGCGAGGAGGTTAGTGTAGTCCACGTCCAGGTTCCTGAAATCAGTTTTCAAAAGCGCCGCTGAGGATAGGACATGCAGCTTTTGCCCGTCTGTATCGTAGTCGAACCGTTCTATAGCGAAATATTTATCTTTGATAAGGCCGATACGCGGTATGGTAACTCCGCATTCGCGTGCGGTTTTCATATAGAGAAGCTCAATCTGCCCGATATCCAGAGGGTCGTATGTGTGCCTGAATTTCACCATCCAGTGAGAGCCGTCCTTGGATTGGAGCATGGCCTTCGGCCTGGCACCGCCCGAATTGGCGCTGTTATAGTATAGGAACTCGGCGTCTCCGGCAGATTTTTCAGACAACACCTTAAGCGCTTCTTCCTGAATTAAGTCCAGGCGCTCTATCCCATCCAGTTCCTGCTGACGGTGGATACCGGGCATCATGGGCAGGTACGAGAGTGCCCCCATTCCGGAAGTACCGATAATGGAGAGCCGCTGAAGCGGGGTGAGGTCACGCAGGGACATTCCTTCCCTGTTAAGTATTCTTTCCATGAGATAGAGCCCGTATCCGTCAGGGATACTGTCTTCGAAGACGGCGAAGCCGCCGTTGAATTTTTCCTTATCGGCATAGAAAAGTCCACTCTGGAGCGGCAGTTCCGTCGGAGAGAGAGAAAAACCTCCAGTGAGCCATGACCGGTCATATTCGAAGACACACGCGCCGGATGCCGGGTCCAGCTGAAGCGTCCCGACAGGCATGCCCCGATAAAGGACTTTAACTTTGAGGATGTCTATAATCATCGTCCGTTCTTTCTGTTCCTGTTTTTATTTATCTTCTCCAGTTCTTCGGACGTGCTGTATTTTGTCCTGGACAGGATACTCCCCATTTCATCAAAGTAATCAAACTCGATTACAAGCCGGCAGAAGGATTCAAATGATATTTTCCCGGTCTTCTCGAACCGTTCAATAGTCGGGGCCGGAATACCGGTTATCTCCGACAAGGTCCTCCGGCTGTACCCCTTGTCCAGTCTCCTCGCCTTGCAGTTACCGGCAATCCTCATCATAAGAGTGCCGGGGTTTCGTGAATAATTATCGAGCCGATATTCCATAATATAATATTAAAAAAACGCCGCGATGGCTTATTTTTCATATAATCTTATGCAAAGATAGAAAAAATCATTTTCCAAAACAAACTTGAACGAAAAGAATGACCTTCCCTGATTTAGAGTCTGTTTTGAAATGATTGATATTTTTATTGAATCATTTCAAAACAGACTCTGAATCGATATGGAAATAGTTTCTGAAATACAGCAATTTGAGAGGGCCTTTGCCTCTTTCTCGGATTCATTTATCGTTATTGGTGGCAGTGCGTGCCGGGCCGTACTTGCCGAAGGTCCCATACAGCCTCG
>CAJOLS010000121.1 GCA_905235535.1 uncultured Bacteroidales bacterium | reverse complement strand
ACATCAGCCTTCCAATTGTCGTTCACGACCAGTCAGTTTCCCTCCCAGCCGCACAAAGTGGTTTGCAAACTGCGCCTGTACGCCGTATGCGGTGGACCTGCCACCATCTCTTTCAAAGTTCCGAAGTCCTCCCGCCAAGTGGCCATCTTGACAAGATTCCTTCTCGTGACACACTGTCTTCCGCAAAGATACGCATTTTTTTGTTTTTTCCCCTTTTCTTGTTCGCCCTCCTTTCCCTCAGGCGCCCGGGGCCAGACGGAGAATTTGTCCCGGCATCAAAATGATGATAAATTTTTTTGGTGGCACAAAAATTTTTACTACCTTTGCAGTCCCGATTACAGGGGCGTAGCTCAGCTGGTTTAGAGCGCTTCAGTCACATTGAAGAGGTCATCGGTTCGAATCCGATCGTCCCTACCAAAGAACCAGACCTCGGCATTTACCGGGGTTTTCTTTTTGGAGGTGTGGCCGAGTGGTCGATGGCGGCAGTCTTGAAAACTGTTGAACTGAAAGGTTCCGGGGGTTCGAATCCCTCCGCCTCCGCCAGGGAATCCAGTTTCCCTACATCTATAAGCTGCAGGTTCTCCGCAACAACACCGAAGATGGGGTAATTTGCGCACTCCCGAATATAGAAATCCATGATGGGGAAACGGCCGGAGAAACCGGCTTGTTCAAACGCCTCAAAAATGGCCGGAGAGATATTGTGGATGCCGGAGAAAGCCAGTTTCCGGCAGCTTGCAGGATTCAAATCCGGATAGGGAGACTTCACTTCTCCCGTGGTTATATTGGTCCATCCCACCAGGTGCATGGCATCGTCAAACAGCAGGTAGCGGCTGGTCTGTCGCTCACTCACCAGGAGGGTGGAAAGGGCCTCCGGACGTGTCTGGGAACGGAACCAGGGAATGTCCAGGTTGGACAGGATATCCACATTATGGATAAGGAAAGGCTCCTTCGCAGGCAGAATAAGGTCTTTGGCGTGGGCTATGCCGCCGCCGGTTTCCAGCAACAGGTCGCTTTCGTCGGAAACGGAAATGGGAAGGCCGAAGTCGTGGGTCTGGAGATACTCCCGGATTTGCCCCGCAAAATGATGCACGTTAACCACCAGCTCCGTATAACCGGCGGCCTTGAGCTTTGTAATAACATGATACAGAAGCGGATTCCCGCATACGGGCACCAGCGCCTTGGGCATGGTGTCGGTCAGGGGACGCAGGCGCGTACCCAGGCCGGCTGCGAAAATCATCGCCTTCATGATCAGAGCATTTTTTCTATATTGAGTTCCCGGTGCGTGATGGTTACCTTGATGTCAAATTTGGCCATCATGTGGCGGGCCAGGTGCTCTGCACAGTAAACGGAACGGTGCTGGCCGCCCGTGCAGCCGAAACACACCTGAAGGTTGGTGAACTTGCGCTCGATGAAGCGTTTGACGTGGGTATCCACCAGCTTGTACACGCTGTCCAGGAAGGCGAACACCTCCCGGTCGTCTTCCAGGAACTTGATAACCTCGGGGTCTGTTCCGTTGAACTGCCTATAGTACTCGTACTTGCCGGGGTTGTTCACGCTGCGGCAGTCGAAGACGTAACCGCCGCCGTTGCCGGTACTGTCGGCCGGAATGCCTTTCTTGTACGCAAAACTGAAGATGTGTACAGAGAGGCGGTGGTCCTGGGCAATCTCGTTGAGTTCCGGCAGGGAGGCCATCTTGGCAAGGAGGTCGTTCATGTACGGATAGTCCGTGAACGGCGTCTGCAGTAGTTTTCTCAGGTTGCTCAGGGCGTAAGGTACGCTGGCCAGGAAGTGGGGTTTCTTCTCGAAGTAACCGCGGAAACCGTAGGCTCCCAGCACCTGCATGGTGCGGAACAGCACAAACAGGCGCAGGCGGCTGCGGAACTGTTCCTCATCCACCTGCCTGTAGCTTTGCAGGGCACGCAGATACGTCTTGATAAGCTCCTGCTTGAGGTCTTCCGGGAAGCGGGAACGGGCCTGCCAGATGAAGGAAGCCACATCGTAGTAGATGGGACCGCGGCGGCCTCCCTGGAAATCTATGAACCACGGATCACCGTCCTTGATCATTACGTTGCGGGCCTGGAAGTCCCGGTACATGAAGGTGGTCTCCTCTTCCTGGAGAAGATCGGCCTTGAACTTTTCAAAATCGTCCTGCAGCAGGACCTCGTTGAATTCCAGGCCGGTAGCCTTGAGGAAGCAGTATTTGAAATAATTGAGGTCAAAGTCTATCATGCGGGCGTCAAAGGCCTCCTGCGGGTAGCACACCTTCCAGTCCAGTCCCTTAGCCCCCACAAACTGAATCTTGGGCAGCTGCTCGATGGTACGCCTCAGAAGCTCCGTCTCCGCCGGGCTGTACAGGCCGCTCTCACGGCCATCGGCCACCATTCCGAAAAGCACCTTGTCTCCCAGGTCTTCCTGGATGTAGGCGCCCTCGTCTTCACTTACCGCATAAACGGCGGGCACTTTGAGGCCCTGCTCGCGGAAATGCCTGGCAATGGAGATGAAACTGTGGTTTTCTTCCAGATTGCTGCCGATGGCGCCGATAAGGGAGAGATTCCCTCCCTTCAGGCGGAAATAGCGGCGGTTGCTGCCCGATGCGGGAAGCTCCAAGATTTCCGAAAGTTTCTGTCCGGTATAGGATTCAAATAAGGGGCTGAGGATTTCTTCGGGCATGATTTCTTATCGATTACAATTATACAAAGTTGTGCAAAAAATGTCGAATTTGCAAACCGGAGCTGCAGGAAGTCAGGGCATCAGCTCCATTTCTTTCTGATACCTTTCCCAGGCGTGTCCTACCATTCCGGCCAGCCGTCTTTCACTGCGGGCAATCCATAGCTCGAACATCCGGTCCCGGATAAGGTAGGCTTTTCCCATGCGCCGGACCAGATTCTTCTGTTCGCCACAAAGCGTGGCCAGGGCGTGCTGGACGGAAGACGCGTTGTCCAGGTGGTACCGGCTCATCATGGCCGATGAAGTCATCCCTTTGGCAATGCCTTCCCTTGCGATGCAGAAGAGCGTTTTTCGCTCTTTCATATTTTCCATCCGGGCCAGAATGCCGCGGAAGTCGGTGTCGCGACGGTCCAGGATATCGTTGATACTTTCCATTACTGTCCGGGCATCGGCCTTTTCCCCCTTTTCTGTGAAAGAGAAGGTCCCTTTCATTACCTCCTGCATATCGTAGGTAACTCCGGAAAAAAGATAATATACAAGGTCAACAGCCTCGGGAGCTATATGTTTCCCGTATTTTAGGAACATTTCTTCTGCAAATTCCCGGTAAGACTCCATGGGAATGGATTCCAGGTTGAACGATGCTGCACTGCGGTAGAACGGCTCGCTGGGGTATTCGAACATCTTGTCCAGCAGATGGGTAGCGCTTCCTGAAAAGATGAAACTGGTGTTGCCCAGTTTCTGGGTCAGGGTTCGTACCAGGGCCGATGCCTTCTCCGGATAATCCAGTATGGTCTGAAACTCATCGAAAACAACCAGGTTGGGCTTGTCTGTGTTTTCCATGAATCCGAACATCTCCTTCAGGGGTATGGCCATGTCCTGGTTGGGATTCAGCCCTACCCGAAAGCCACCGATGGTCCCGTCCGGCATCAGGTTCATTTGGAGATAGGCGCCCATAAGCAACTTTTTCACTTTTTCTGCTCCCCTTTTGGTAAGTGCAAAAGGAGCTTCCAGAAAAGCGCTTTGGAACTCTTTTACAAATTCCATCATATTCCGGGTCCCGTAAATATCCACAAACAGGGTATTGTATGTATCACGGATGGACGGCTGTGCCAGAACATGCATGAGCAGGCTGGATTTCCCCAGCCTGCGGGGTGATTTTAGGACAATGTTATTGCCGTTCATCAGCAAGTCAATGAGTTTTTCCGTCTCCTTTTTCCGGTCGCAGAAATACTCGTCCGGAATATTGATTTTTGTAAAGAATGGATTGGCTGGTGCGTGCATGGCTCCCTATCGTTTATCTTGGAGACAAAGATAGGAATTTTATAGAAATAATATAATTCCAATTTTATAAATAATGCAGTAAAGCCATTCCCTAATTTGATTCCTATTTCCGTTCTGATTTTTTTCGGAATTCCACAACTGGACAACGTCCCTGTCTGCATCGATAAGCGGTTCGCCGGTTTTCAAAGATACGCTGCGTTATGCCGACGCCTTAAAGGACCCTTATGCGG
>CAJOLS010000120.1 GCA_905235535.1 uncultured Bacteroidales bacterium | reverse complement strand
GCGTCATTGCCACCTGGTGGCTGGCCCAGAGCTATCTGCAGCAGTGGATGCTTTGGATTGTGGCCGATATTTTCACCACCACCATCTGCCTCACCACGGGCCAGTATTGGATGGCCGCTTTATACACGGCGTATATTGCCAGTGCAGTCTATGGGTATTTCCATTGGAAAAGAAACGGGAAATACGTATCTTTGGATGATGGAGTGAAGAGAGATTCTTCGCTTTGCTCAGAATGACAGAGAAAGCAATATGAAGCAACTGATTGTAGATTGTGGCGCCACCAAGACGGACTGGTGCGTAGTGGAGGGGAAAGAGACCCGGAATATAAGCACTCCGGGATTCAATGTCCTGCAAACCGCGCAAGATCATCTGAAAACAATCCTGGACCATGCCGCCCGGGAAATTGGCCCCGGCGTGGAGGACATCCACTTTTATGCCGCCGGCCTGGTAGGGGAGTGCCCTGTGGACCTGGGCAAATGGTTCCCCGGCGCCAAGATAGAGTATGCCTCCGACATGCTGGGCGCCGCCCGTGCCGTCTGCGGCCGCAGACGGGGCATAGCTGCCATCCTGGGCACCGGAGCCAATACCTGCGAGTATGACGGGGAAGGCATCGTGTGGAAGGTGAATTGCGGCGGCTTCATCCTGGGGGATGAAGGCTCCGGCGCCGTGCTGGGCAAGCTCTTCATAATGGACTACATCAAAGACTACATGCCCGAAGAACTGCGCAAAGAATTCACGGCCAAATACCAGCTGGACTACGTGTCCATTGTCAAGAATGTGTACGGCGGCGTGGCTCCGGCCCGTTTCCTGGGCGGTTTCGCCCCTTATATCCTGTCCCATTACCAGGACAGCGAATACGTGCGCAGGCTGGTGGACGGCAACTTCCGGGGCCTGTTCGAGCGTACGCTGCGCAAATACAATCACGGCCTTTCCGTAGGCGTGGTGGGAGGTTTCGGCTATGCCTGCAAGGATATCCTTATCCGCCTGGGCAAGGCCTACGGCATCCATTTCTCCCGTTTCCTGGAAAGTCCTCTTGAGGGCCTTGTAGAATACCATGCCTTATAAAGAGACGTATCCGTCGGCCCTCCTGTCCGAGGCGGTGGAGGCCATCAGTTCGCTTCCCGGCGTGGGCCGGAGGAGTGCGCTGCGGCTGGCCCTGCACCTTTTGAAGCAGCCGTCGGAGAACGTCCATCATTTTACATCGGCCATTGACAACCTGCGGGACAACGTGTGCTACTGCCGCCGCTGCCGCATGATTTCCGATGAGGAAATCTGCTCCATCTGTTCAGACCACACCCGGGACCAGAACCTTATCTGCGTGGTGGCCAGCGTGCGGGATGTCATGAGCATAGAGGCCACCGGCCAGTACCACGGAGTGTACCACGTGCTGGGCGGCATCATTTCGCCCATCGCCGGGGTGGGCCCTTCGGACCTCACCATCAAGGAACTCGCAGAGCGTGTCAAGTCCCTGGAGAATCCCGCCGGGGCAGAGCTGGTCCTGGCCCTGAGCGGAGACGTGGAGGGCGAAACCACCGCCTTCTATATTTATCGGCAAATAGAAAATTACGGAGTGAAGGTAACCTCCCTGGCCCGGGGACTGGGCTTCGGAGACGACCTTGAGTACGCCGATTCCCTAACCCTCGGCCGCTCCATTACCAATAGACAGATTTTTAAACCATGAATCCTGAAGCTTCCCGTTGCTTGTTGTGTAAGAGACCGAAATGTGCCTTGGAAGGCTGTCCGGTGCACACTCCCATTCCGGAGTGCATGTTGCTGTACAGGCAGGACCGCCTGGACGAAGCCGGAGAGCTGCTCTTTCGCAACAACCCCATGACGGCCGTCACCTCCCAGGTGTGCGACTGGAAGAAGTTCTGCTACGGCCACTGCGTGCTCAACGTGAAACAAATGCCCGTGAAGTGGTATGAGATAGAGCAGGAGATTTCCGGCCGATATTTGGAAAAGGCCCGTCTGGAACGCCGTTCCCGGGAGTTGGAGGGCCGCCGCATTGCTGTTGTAGGGGCTGGTCCCGCCGGCCTTTCTGCGGCCATGTGGCTGTATGAGGCCGGGGCGCAGGTGGTCCTTTACGACGCCAATGCCCGTATGGGCGGTGTGTTGCGTTACGGCATTCCCGCCTTCCGCCTGGACAAGAAATACTGCGACGCCTACGAAAAGATACTGGCCGATGCCGGCGTGGAATTCCGCGGCGGCGTAGTGCTGGGGCAGGACGTTTCGCTGAAGGAATTATCGGCCTCCTACGATGCTGTGCTGATAGCGACGGGGGCCGAGGAGCCCGCAACGCTGAGCATCCCGGGGGAGGAGCATTCCGTTCAGGCGCTTCCTTTCCTCAAGAATCCTTCGGCCTATAAACTGGGGAAAAAGGTCATCGTAATTGGCGGCGGCAACGTGGCCATGGATGCCTGCCGTACCGCTGTGCGCCAGGGGGCCGAAACCTGGGTCTATTACCGCAAAACCTTCGAAAACATGCCCGCCAATCCGCTGGAAGTGGAAGAGGCCAAGGCCGACGGCGTCCGGTTCAAGGTGTTCCAGGCTCCTGTTGAGGTAAAGGAAAACGGCGTGGTGTTCCGGGACTGTGAGAACGTGGTGCCGGAGGACGGTGGCCGCGTGGTTACCCGCATCATTGAGGGAACGGACCATTTTGTGGAATGCGATACGCTCCTGGTGGCCATCAGCGAAAAACCGGACACGGAGCTGCAAGAGGCGGCCAAGGGCTTTAAAAATGTATTTTCGGCCGGAGACTTTCTCACCGGCCCCGCCACCGTGGTTCAGGCTGTGGCCAGCGCCCGGGAGGCCATAGACAACATGAAAACCATCTTATGAAAGCACTTTTGATTTACTCTGGTGGGCTGGACAGCACCACCCTTCTGTACGAATACATGGACAGCATTGCACTGGCCGTCACCTTCGACTATGGCTCCAAGCACAATGCCCGGGAAATCGCCTGTGCGGTTAGGAATTGCAAGAGGCTGGGAATCAAGCATCTGGTGATTCCGCTGGGATTCATCGGCCAGTATTTCAAAAGCGACCTTCTCATCAGCGGCGGGGAAATTCCCGATGGCTCCTATGCCGATGAGAATATGAAAAGCACCGTGGTGCCCTTCCGCAACGGCATCATGCTGGCGGTGGCGGCGGGGCTGGCAGAAAGCTTTGGGCTGGATGCCATCATGCTGGCCAACCACGGCGGAGACCACGCCATCTATCCGGACTGCCGCCCTGAGTTCATAGACGCCTTTGCCGCCGCCGTCAAAGCCGGAACTTATAACGGCGTGCAGGTGATTTCCCCCTATTGCAACATTACCAAGCGGGACATTGCGCTGCGCGGCAAGGAAATCGGCGTGGATTTTTCCCTTACTTATTCCTGTTACAAGGGAGAAAAGATGCACTGCGGCAAGTGCGGCACCTGCGTAGAACGGAAGGAGGCGCTGGAGGGCTTCGACCCCACGGACTACCTGGCGTAAGAAAATCCAGAAAACTGCTTGCTTTTTCAGGAAATATGAGTACTTTTGCGGGCTGACTTTTCCGTAATGTCAGCTGGTTATTACGTATCAACTCCATCCGGTGCGACTGGCCCGGAGCTAAAACAGAAAGAGATATGCTGAGTATCTTCTACAAAGAAAACGGAAAAATTCTCCTCTCCCAGTCGGAGAAAGACTTCCTGAAGATCAAGCTCGAAGACACGGTGTGGATAGACCTCGTGCAGCCCACGGGGGATGAAAAACGCGCCGTGGAAGGCTTTATGGGCACCGAGATCCAGAGCCGTGCGCAGGCAGAGGAAATTGAGTCATCGTCCCGTTATTTCGAGACGGACGATGCCATTTTCGCCAACACCAACTTCCTTACGCCCGGCCCGGAAGAGTATATGATGCAGGCCGTATCGTTCACCATCGTGGACGACACCCTGGCCACGCTCCGGGAAGTTCAGCTACGCTCGTTCACGGAGCTGCAGCGCCGCCTGCAGGTGAACCCGAAACAGTACCCTTCCGGCTTCGGCGTCTTCGCCAGCATCCTGGATCAACGTGTGGACCTGGATGCCGATATGATTGAGCTCCTTTCCAAGGAAATCTCCCAGTACGCCAGGCAGATCAACGACCAGGAAGACATAGACCAGGAGCTCCTGATAGATATTTCCCAGATGCAGGAAAACACCATGATCGTGCGTGAGAACGTGGTGGATAAGCAGCGTCTCATCTCCAACCTCATGCGCTCCACCAAGGTGCCGCGCACGCTGGAGAACCGCCTGAACGTGCTCCTGCAGGATATCACGTCCCTTCTGAGCCACACCAATTTCTGCTTCGAGCGTCTGGAATACTTGCAAGATACGGTG
>CAJOLS010000119.1 GCA_905235535.1 uncultured Bacteroidales bacterium | reverse complement strand
CTTTCAGAGTGAGTGAGGATATTCGTAAGTTCGGTCTCTGAACTGTCCGGAAGCACCGGAACCGCTACACGGCCGAAAGCAGTGGCGGAGAAGAAGGCCACTACCCAGTTGGGCATGTTCTGGGAGAAGATGGCCACCCGGTCTCCGTGCTTGATGCCAAAGCGCGTCATGCGCATGGAAAGCTGCTCGGTCTTGCGGCGGAACTCCTCGAAAGTGTATTTCTGGCCGCCGTCCACATACTGGTAGGCGACCTTCTTTGCATAAGTTGTGGTGGCGTAGTCAAAGACCTTGTGAAGGGTGGTGCAGGTATTCTCGCGGCTGCGGTACTTACGCCAGGCTTTGTACGGGCTTTTGATTTTCTTAGCCATAACAATACTGATATTGACTGACTTAAATTAATTTTATTCGGATTTGGGTGCATCCGGTACCGCAAACTGGTCTTTGTGGTATCCCTGGATGCCCATGGGTCTGTAATGGTCGTAGATGCGCAGCATATCGGCCTTCTGGTCTTCGGTGAGTTCGAAAGGCTCTCCCACGGAGATTCTTTTGCGGCCCCAGTCGTAATAGCCCAGATAGACTGTGGCTCCGGTTTCCTTGGCAATGAGGTGGTAACCGCTCTTCCAGCGCTTGACCAGGGCGCGGGAGCCTTCCGGTGCCAGGGCCAGGTGGAATTCCTCCACCCCTTCCATGACCTCGATGAGGCTCTTGACGGTGCCGGCGGGGCTGGAGAGGTCTGTGGGGACAGCGCCGCAGGCCCTGAGGATGGGGCCCATGGGCCAGAAGAAGAAGCTTTTCTTTACCATGATATGGGCCACCTTGCCAAACTGGGTATAGAACAGGTAGCTTACCAGGAAGTCCCAGACGGTGGTGTGCGGAACGCCCAGCACGATGGCCTTGGGCTCTTTCATGGGACCGCCTACGCTTTCCCAACCCATTTTGCGAAGCAGCCAGCCGCAGAATCTGGCCCAGCGGGGGCCCACCGTAGTTTTGATTTTCTTCGCCATAGGTTTAGATATTGACGTCTTCCAATTCTTTTTCGCTCCGGAGGTTGTCCATGATGAAGTGCTGGCGCTCGTAGGTGTTGATGCCCATGTAGAACTCCATGATGGTCTGGATGGATTCTTCATCGGCCAGCTTCACGGTGTCCAGCCTCATATTTTCTCCTATGAAGTCCACGAACTCGTCCGAGGAGATTTCTCCGAGGCCCTTGAAGCGGGTGATTTCCACGCCGCTCTTGAGCTGTTTCACGGCCTTGTCCCGCTCCTCGATGGAATAGCAGTAACGGCGTTCCTTCTTGTTGTGGACGCGGAACAGGGGCGTTTGCAGGATGTACACGTGGCCGCGGCGGATGAGCTCCGGATAGTATTTCATGATGAAAGTGAGCACCAGCATGCGGATGTGCATGCCGTCGTCATCGGCATCGGTGGCCACTATGATGTTGTTGTAGCGCAGGTTTTCCAGGTCTTCCTCCACTCCCAGGGCGGCAATCAGGAGGTTGAGCTCCTCGTTTTCGGCCACCCTTTTGCGGCTTTCCTTGAAGCAGTTGATAGGTTTGCCGCGCAGGGAGAAGACGGCCTGGTTGTTGGCGTTTCTCACCTTGGTGATGGTACCGGATGCAGAGTCTCCCTCCGTGATGAAGATGGAGGTTTTCTCCCGCTGGTCTTCCATGCCCTTGGGAAACTTGTTGTCGCTGAAATGGTAGCGGCAGTCACGGAGCTTGCGGTTGTACACGGCCGTTTTCCTGGCCCTTTCGCGGGACTTTTTCTGCACGCCGGCAATCTCCTCGCGTTCTGCCTGGGAGGCCTTGATTTTGTCCTCTATGATGGGGACAATCTCCATATGCATGTGGAGATAGTCGTTCAAGTTCTTGGTGACAAAGTCGTTGACGAAGGTGCGGATGGTGGGACCGCGGTCCACGGAAGAGGTGCCGTCGGCCCCTTTTACCTGCTTTTCCCACATGTACGTGGAGCCCAGCTTGGTCTTGGTCTGGCCTTCGAAAATGGGTTCCTGGATTTGGATGGAAATGGCGCCCACAATGCCCTGGCGGATGTCTTCGGGCTTATAGTCTTTCTTGTAGAATTCCTTGAATGTCTTGGCTATGGCTTCCCTGTATGCAGCCAGATGGGTGCCGCCGTCGCGGGTGTTCTGGCCGTTCACGAAGGTGGCTATGTTTTCCCCGTAGCTGTTGCCGTGGGTGAGCACAATCTCTATATCCTCGGCCTCCAGGTGAATCAGGGGATAGAGGGGCGTTTCGCTCATATTCTCCGTCACCAGGTCCAGCAGGCCGTTTTCGCTCTTGTAGGGCGTCCCGTTCAGGTTGAGGGTGAGGCCTTTCTTGAGGTAGGAGTAGTTCTTGACCATGGTTTCCACAAATTCCATGTGGAAGGAATAGTCGTTGAACATGTCTTCGTCTGGGGTGAAGCGGATGAAGGTGCCGTTTTTCTCGTTGGAGGGGACGATGGCGCTTTCCAGCAGGATGCCCCGGCTGAAATGGGCGTAGGAGCACTGACCTTCGCGGTAGGAGGCCACGTAGAAATCTACGGACATGGCGTTCACGGCCTTGGTACCCACGCCGTTCATGCCCACGCTCTTTTTGAAGTTGGTGTCGTCGAATTTGCCGCCGGTGTTAAGCTTGGAGGTTGCGTCAACTACCTTGTTCAGGGGAATTCCCCGGCCGAAGTCCCGCACGCTCACCGTCTTGTCCTCGATGGTGATGTCTATGCGCTTGCCGAATCCCATGGAAAACTCGTCTATGGAGTTGTCCACGATTTCTTTCAGGAGAACGTAAATACCGTCTCCCTGGCGGTCTCCGTTGCCCAGCCGGCCGATATACATGCCGGCACGCCGCCGGATGTGTTCGTTCCATTCCAGGGTCTGGATGGAATCGTCGTTGTAGGTTGTGTTTACAATCTCTGCCATACGTCTCAATTAACCTACAAATATACAAAAATTATCTGACTTCTCCCGCCACGAAAAGGTTCACCACGGGCCGGAGAGGGGCGTTGGTGGTAAGGGAAACCATAATGACGCACTCGCCTTTGGGAAGGGCCGATGTATCCAGGCGGAAGAGCATTTTTTCCTTGGCGCCGGGCGCAACGTCGGGGGTGGAGACGGCCTTCAGGGCAGTGCTTTCCGTATCGGCCTTATATATATGAAAGGTTGCTTTTCCCTTGTTGGCGCAGCTGAAAACCGCCTCCAGCGGCACTCCCTGCTGGATGATACCCAGGTTCACGGTGCTGGCATCGAAGACGGGAAGGGCGGCATCGTCTCTTTTTTGGGCGCTCCAGGAGTTGAAATTCTCCTGCGTAAAGGCCGATACTTCCAGGGCCTCGGGGGCTTTCTTGCCGTTGAGGACGGGCGTGGCCGAATACACGGTTTTCCCGTAGAGGTTGCTGTCGGCCCGGATGGTGAATTGGAGCGTGGCGGTGCTGCCGGCGGGGATGGGATTGGGCTCTACGGAAACGGTGAGCTGGGGGGAAACATCGGCCCAACTTACCTGGAGGGGCTTTTTGCCCAGGTTGGCCACCGGGGCGGTTTCGCTTACAGTGAGCCCCTGCTTGAGGGTGCCGGTCTTGAACTGGCGGGCCTTCAGACCAAAATCCCCGAGCTTTTGGACTCCGTAGAGCTCGCTCAGGGATTTCTTCTTCTCATGGACCACGCCCCTCAGGCGCAGCACCACCGGTCTTTTAAGTCCGGATATATAGACGGTCAAGGTCTTGTCAAAGGGCAGGGGACCGTCCTGGTTCTTATAGGTGGCCGATACGGTGCCGCTCTCTCCGGGGTTCAGGGCTCCTTTGGTCCACTTGACGTCCGTACAGCCGCAGGAAGACACCACCTCATAGACGCTGATGGGCTCGGACCCCTTGTTGGTGACGGTGAAGGTGCAGGAAAGGGGACCGTCCGTTACGCTTACGTCCCCGAAATCGTGGACGGTTTTGTCAAAGACCACCGTCTCGGGGGCCTGGCTTTCCTCTACGGGCACCAGTTCCACCACTGGCGCGCTATCTGCACTGCGGGAGCCGCAGGAAGCGATGCCGGCGGCAATAAGAAGGGTCCAAAACATAGCTTTCATGCTTACAAAGTTAGTCACTCTTCTTTTGAAATTCAAATTTAATGCCTATCTTCGTGCCTCAAGAAAACAACACAACAACAATAAAAGATTAAGACTATGCCTAGAATGATCAATCCCGAGCTTTGCGTATCTTGCGGCTCTTGTGCAGAAGTTTGCCCCGTGGGCGCCATCACCGCCGGTGACGCCTCTTACCAGATCAATGCCGACGAGTGCATCGATTGCGGCGCTTGCGAGGGCACCTGCCCGAATGAAGCGATCAGCGAAGCGTAATCGCTCGTTACCATTATTTAAAAAAGAAGCCCTGCCGTTTGGCAGGGCTCTTTTGTTATTCGGCCTCGGCGGTATTGGCGGGCTTCATCACCAGTTCGAT
>CAJOLS010000118.1 GCA_905235535.1 uncultured Bacteroidales bacterium | reverse complement strand
CTAATTTAGGTGAAATTACTGACAATTGCAAGCCCTTATAAGGGTTTCTTTATCAAGGGCTTGCTAATTTTTGCAAAAAAAATTCTGCGGAATTTAGGAGGAAAATTTACCAAAAAGAAACATAAAGAATTTATTGAATCATTTCAAAACAGACTCTAAAGGACTCCGTTCCAGCCTTCGAAAGCTATCCGGGCCTCTCCCGCCCCTTCGGGAAGGGTACAGCGGACGGTACGGCTTTCACCGGGCGTCAAAGTAAAGAAATTATCGGACCAAAGGACGGCTGGAATCAGCTGTCCTTTTTCGTCCAGCGCCTTCAGGATATTCTGGTAGGCCACGGAGGCGGAAGGGTTGGACAGCGTCACGCAGAAGCCTCCACCAACCTTCTGCACATCCATGGACAGCTTCACCTGGGGAAGGGCCGACACGAAGGACAGGTCTCCGTACTCCCTGATGGGGCTGATAAACCAGTTGGAGGCGGCCCAGTCGTACACATTGTCCTTTCCCGGGATGCAGTAGAAGTTGGTGGCCACCACCTCTTCTCCGTGGAAAATCTGCAGGCTCAGGAAACCGGGTCCCTGAATATTGCCGCACACTTTGACGGGACTGCGGGCAATGAAGTTAACGGGCTTGTGGTCCCGGCGCACCAGACGGCCGTCCTGGTCAAATTCCTGCACAAGCACCTCGTAGCAGATTTCCGGCATGACGTCGTTCACGGCGTACACGGCGTGCTCTCCATAATTGTAGATGAGCTGATACGGAGCGTTGGCCTTCTGGACCCCGTAATACCCGGCGGTAGGGCTCAGATACCAGTCATAGAGCTGCCAGTAGAAAGCGGGCCAGGCGCTGTTGAGCATCCACTGGACAATGCCGGTGGCATGGTCTATATGGCAGCGGAAGGCTTCAAACATGGCACGGGTTCCGTCATAATCGGCCGCATGGGCCTTGCGTACGAAGTCCTCAAACCCGGTGGCTTCCCCGTACTGCCCGGCAATGGCGCCCAAAAGGATGCCGGGGTTCATCTGGGAAGCACGGGCGCAGTGCTTCTCCCACACCTCGTCCACGGGCCACAGGTGGTCTTCTCCCACAATGCGGCGAACATTTTCCTTCTGGGGCATATTGAGGCCGATGCCGGTTTCCGTATTGAAGCCGTAGGCCCCGCCCAGGTGCGTGTCCGTGTACCAGTAATCCGGGGCCACATAGTCGTAGGGGCCTTCCATCTTGGTACCGGAAGGTCCGGAGAGCGTGCTGGTGCGATTGGCCGCGGAGCAAATATAAGGCCGATATTCCAGTTCCCTGTACAAGTCCAGGTAACGGGCCTCCAGGTCTGGATGAGGCAGCATGTCGGAACCGGTGAGCCAGCCGATGACGGCCGGATGGTTGCGCAGCCGGATAAGCTGGTCGTGGAAATAGCGCACGGCCAAATCCTGCAGCTCGGGGGTGAGGATGCAGCCGTACTTGCCGTCTCCGGGAAGGCCGCACTGGCCGGGCCACTCCCAAAGGCAGCTCCAGCCCACCAGATTGAGGATGCCCATCTGGTCGCAGAGGTCATAGACCGTGTCCTCCATGCCCCAGACATTTTCAAAACGGATGCCGTTCAGGCCCATGTTCTTCACCAGCTGCAGCTGCCGGAGGGTCCTTTCCGGCGTGTCTTCCATGAAATATTCGTCTGTCCAGCCGGCCGCCTTGAACAGAATCTTCTTTCCGTTCACATAGAACTGGCGGTGGCCCAGGGAATCCACCTCGCTGGTCACGCTCCTGAGGCCGAAGGCCACTTCCTTGCGGTGGGAACTGCCAAAGGCCATTTCCAGGTGGTACAGCTCCGGGGTGCCCATATCGTAAGGCCACCAGATGCGGGGCCGGTCCACCTTCTCTTCCTGGCACACCACGCGGGTTTCTCCCGGCAGCAGGCTCACTTCCTGCGAGAATCGGCCGCCCTCATACTTGCCCTCAAGCACGCCCTTCACGGGCTTGTCGCTGCGGTTCACCAGGGTGGTGGTTACCACGATGGAAGCCTGGGAAAGGTCTTCCGAAAGCACCGGACGCACGTACACGTCCTGCACCTGCACATCGGCCACGCTTAGGATGGTCACCGGAGCAATGAGACCCATGAACTCGTCCAGCGCGTGGGGGTTCCAGTCCACAAAACCGTGGTTCAGGCTGCCCCAGGGGGACTTGTGGGTGCGAATCTCCAGCGTATTCTGTTTCTGTACCAGCGGGGTAATATCCCATTCCCGGACGGCAAAAACGCCCAGGGTGGTGTCGGCACTGGCCACAAGGGTGCCGTTCACCAGGATATCGGCCGAATAACCCAATCCCCCTATGTGCAGGATCCGGTGTCCCTTGCCGCCCGGGAACTGTGTGGTAAAGACCCAGGTGCTGTCAAAAAGAGTCTTGTCAATCTCGAAAAGACGGAGTCCTTCCAGCGGATTCTCCCCGAATACGCCGGCCCGGTGAAGGGCGCCGGCCACGGTGGTGGGAGCGGTTACCTGGTAAATTTCTGCGGCGCCTTCCTGCTGCATGCTCCACTGCGTAAGCTGCATGGGGTTCTGGGTAACGGTGCAGGAGGCCATCAGAAGGGTAGTAAGGAGAAGAGTTGCGGGTTTCATGGTCATTAGAGATCTAAAATGCCTTCAGGTATAGTTAGTGAGAGGATTTGCCGATTCTCGTCCACCTCCAGCACCAGCTCCTCATGGAGCGGGAGCAGCACTTCTGCCCCATCGGCCTTTTTCACCCAGAGGCAGGGATTGCCGGGAATGTCTTCGCGGGCCCATACGGTACCCACTTCGCGGCCTGCCTGGTCCCGGACTGTCCAGCCTGTGAAATCTTCCTCCTCTTCCTGCTCAAAATAATCGGCATAGACATCGGCTCCGGCCAGTTCGTCGGCGTCCTTGAGGCTGCGGACGCCCGTGAGCTGTACCAGGGCGCGGTTGTTGCCCCGGGGGGTAAAAGATTCAAAATAAAAAGGAACCGGCAATCCATCAAATTCGATGAATACCGGTTCCTGCAGGTCAATGTCCTCGGGGACAATGTCCAGAAAGCTCATAACGAGCCCGCCTTCCGTCCCGTTGGATTTAAGAACCTTGCCTATCCTCAGCATTATTCTGCCGGGGTCTCGGCGGCGGGTTCCCCGGCGGCTTCTTCGGCAGCGGGAGCAGCCTCGGCAGCAGCTTCCTCGGCAGCCTTGCGGGCAGCCTCCTCGGCCTCTGCCTTCTTGGCAGCGATGGCCTTGGCACGAGCCTCGTTCACCTCTGCCTCGGCGGCCTTGGCGGCCTTGGCCTTTGCAATCTCATCGTTCTTGATGCCGGTCTTCTTGGCAGCAATCTTGTTGTCACGCTCCTGTTTCCAGGCGGCGAACTTGGCGTCTGCCTGGGCCTCGGTGAGGGCGCCCTTGGCTACACCTTCTGCCAGGTGTTTGCGAAGGAGGACACCTTCGTAGGAGAGAATGCGGCGGGCAACCAGCGTGGGCTGGGCACCTACCTTGAGCCAAGCCAGGGCCTTCTCACCATCCAGGACAATGGTGGCAGGGTTGGTGTTGGGGTTGTAGGAGCCAATCTGCTCGATGAACTTACCGTCGCGCGGCGAACGGGAATCGGCCACAACAATGTGGAAGAATGCGAAATTCTTCTTACCGTGGCGCTGAAGTCTGATTTTAACAGCCATTGTGAATCTGTTTTTAAATAATTAATAATGCGCTATGTCCCAACTCGTGGGAGAATGCAAAGTTAGCAAAAATATTTTATCTGCGATAATTTTTTTACAAACGCAACGAATCGGCCCTGTTCTGCATCTTCTTGATACTATGAAAAAATTACTGATTGTCCTTTCTGCCATGGCGCTTTTGGGCGGCACAGCCGCGGCCCAGGACCACCCGCACGAACTCAATCTGTTCCTGGGCGGTTTCAATTCCCAGTTTTTGGGGTACAATGCCAACATTGACTACAGCACAGACTTGTATGCCCTGTACGAACCTCAGACCTCTGTCTCTACGGGTCCGGTCCTCACCCTGGATTACAATTACTCTATTGCGAAGTGGCTCAGCGTGGGCGCTCAGTTCCATTACAACCACCTGAAGGTGAGAACGGTGGAAAGGATAGACAATTCCTACGAATACCATTCGCGGGATATGTTCAGTTTCCTTCCTGAGGTCAAACTGCGCATCCCCAGCCCGGCTCATTTCCGTCTTTACGGAAAAGCGGCCATAGGCGTTTCCTTTGCCCCGCAGTTTGCCACCCGCTTTGCCTACGACCTGGTTCCCATCGGATGCGAATGGGCCGGACAGCGCGTTTACGGCACTGCCGAGCTGGTCTATGGCAGCCTGGTCAAAGGCGGCCGCATAGGAATTGGTTTCAGGTTTTAGAGTCTGTTTTGAAATGATTCAATAAATTCTTTATGTTTCTTTTTGGTAAATTTTCCTCAAAAATTTTCACCCATAGGAACCCCTATGGCCAA
>CAJOLS010000117.1 GCA_905235535.1 uncultured Bacteroidales bacterium | reverse complement strand
CAGCCTGCGATACTTCTTGAAACCCTTCAGCAAGCTGCACACATCCAATCCTGAGGTAAAGACCCAGGTGATTCTGCTGTCCATCGTGGCGGCGCTGCTGATTCTCATCAGCCTGCTGAACTACATTCTGATCGTGATCTCCTCCATGGTGAAGCGCTCCAAGGAAGTGGGTGTACGCAAGTGCTACGGCGCGGAAGGGAAGCACATTTATGGCATGCTGACGAGGGAAGCATCCATCCATATCCTGCTCTCACTGGCCCTGGCCGCCATCATCATTTTCGCCGGTCGCGGAATCATCGAGAACCTGTTGGGTGTGCCCTTCCGGACGCTCCTGGTGCCGCAGAGTATTGTGGCCATCGCAGCGGTGGTGACATTCGTGCTCATCATCTCCATCGTGGTCCCCGCCGAACTGTACCAGCGCATCCCGGTCTATGCCGCCCTGAAGAACTATACGGAAAATTCCCGCAACTGGAAATTGGGGTTGCTGGGTGTCCAGGTGCTCATCAACGTATTCCTGGTGGTGATGATGTTCATCATCGGCCGGCAATACCAAAAGGTCTCAAATGCCGATACGGGTTACGACTACGAGAACCTGTACTATTTCAATATGTACGATGGGGACCGCCAGGCGCTTACCCGGGCGCATCAGACGCTCCGAAGCCTTCCGGAAGTGAGCGGCGTGGCCGCTGCCTACAATCTGCCTTTCCAGGGCTCCAACGGCGACAACGTGTATCTGCCCGACGATGACCGGGAACTCTTCAACATTGCCGACCAGTATGAGTGTTCTCCGGAATTCTATGACCTGATGGGTATTGAATTCCTGGAAGGCCGCGCACCCAGGGATTCCTCTGAAATTGTTGTGGACGATAAGTTTGTGGCCAAAATGGCGGAATTTACGGACTGGAGCGACGGCGCCGTGGGCAAGCAGGTGTTCATCACCGGTCACGACCGTTCGCGCGACGCGGAGCGGAGTTATTTCACCATTTCCGGGGTATATAAGAGCTACATTATCGGCAACCTGACGGGAGTGGACCCGCGCCCCAGCGCACTGTTCTATGGGGAGATTGGCAGCATGAGTTCCTGGATGCCGCATGTGCTGTTCAAGATGGCCGATCAGGTCGGCCATGACGCATCCGTCACTCCCGGCTTGACCGGGAGTCTCACCGGCTCCGACAGGTCATCTCTTGCAAAAGTACGGGAAGCGCTGGAACAGGCGTTGGAAGGCCGGGAAATCGATATTCTGTCCTACGAGGAGCAGATGCGGGCGGCTTATGACGACAGCAAAAAGATGCGGAATACGATGGCCATCGGCGCAGTTTTCAGCCTGCTGATCGCCCTGCTGGGCCTCATCGGCTTCATCAAGGACGAATCCCTTCGTCGTTCCAAGGAAATGGCCGTCCGGAAAATCAATGGCGCCACCACCCGCGACATCCTGGGTGTGTTTGCCATGGATATCATGAAACTCTCGGTTGCCATGGCTCTCATCGCCTGCATCGGCGCCTTTTTCGTGGCCCGTAAGTGGCTGGAGCAATTTGCCGAAAAGGTGACGCTCAGGCCGCTTTACTTCATCGGCGGCACCCTCCTCGTGCTGACCATTGTGCTGGGCGTAGTGGTCTTGAACTGCCTTCGCATCGCCCGCGCCAACCCGGTAGAATCGCTGAAAAACGAGTAGTATGAAAAGTTATCTGAAATTCCTGTCCCGCAATAAGTTGTACACTGCCATCGAGGCAGTGGGGCTGGCCGTGAGCCTGGCGTTTGTAATTTTGATTGGCTCCTACGTGGTGCAGCAGTACGAGGTGGCGCACGAGTCACCGCAGTGGAAGCGCACGTTTGTGCTGGGAACCAGTGAGTACCTTGGCCTGACGTATTGGGACAAGGAGGAACTGGAGATGAATATCCCGGAAATGGAGGCGGTGACGCACACGGCGCTTCTGTGGCAGCCGGTTATCCAAAACGGCGAGGAGAATCTCCATGCGTCCGGGATCGAGACCGACGCCGACTTCTTCAAGGTGTTCCCTCAGTACCGCCTCATAGAAGGCAGCCTGGAGGACTTCGTAAGCAAGGACGATATCCTCATCAGTGAATCCCTGGCCCGCAAGATGGACGTCCAAATGGGCCAAACCATCAACGTGGACAAGTCAGACCGGACCATCAAAGGCATCTTTGCCGATTTTGACGGCGCGTTCTTTATGCCCGCGGACATCATTACGAATATCACGGCTACCTGGGCGGTGGAGCAGGGGAAAGCCTTCAACAGCATCGGCAATTACACCACCTGGTACCGCGTAAGGGAAGATGCCAACCTTGCCGATGTGCAGGAGAAGGTGAAAGCCCTTCTGCACAAGAACTATGACTCCAATTGGGCGGCGGAAAGAGTGGACGAGTGGCGTTCTTACCGAATAGACGAGGCCTTTTTCTTCACCGGCAGCAGCAACGGGCTCACCCGGCAGGGGAATGGCCAGATGCTGCGCCTTCTCACCGTCGTGGTGCTGCTCCTGCTGCTATCGGCCATCTTCAACTACGTGAACCTGAGCCTGGCGCTCACGGGCAAGCGGTCCAAGGAAATGGCCATCCGGCGGCTTCTCGGGGCAGATAAAACCGGCATCCTGTGGAAGTACATCGGCGAATCCGTGGCCTTCACCGCCGTCTGCTTCGGGGCGGCGCTGCTGCTGGCCGACCTGCTTGTTCCCCTGCTGAACAGCCTCGTTACCACCAGAGACCCGGACGAGGTGATGCTGGGGATGGAGGACACCAGCGTAAGGCTTTCATTGATGATGACACCGGGGTATATCCTTGCGTATATCGCCGGCATTCTGGTCCTGGGTGTAATCAACGGCCTTCTTCCGGCGGTTGCGGCTTCGCGTTATCAGCCCATAGACGTCATCAAAGGAACGCTGAGGCGCCGCAATAAGATGGTCCTGAGCAAGGTGTTCATCGTAGTTCAGAATGTCCTTTCCGTCTTCATGATTGCCCTGGCGCTGGTGATGGAAGTGCAGATGAGGCACATGCTCACAAGGCCGGTGCATTCGGCCACGGAGAATCTCTATTACATTGAGTATTCTGCCAAGGACTACGATGCCATGAAGCTTTTCAAGGACAAGGTGGAGCAGCTTCCTTTTGTGATAAAGGCTGGTGTGGGCCGGGGAATACCCGGGATGATCAATATGACAATGGGCATCCGGGTGGACGAGGAGCATCATTTGGATATGCCCGTTATCATCTGCGATTCCACCTATTTCAAACTGCTGGGGCTGGAAGTGGAGGAAGACTTCGGGCATCCGCTGGTGCATTCCATCTGGATGAGCCGCAGCGCTTTCAACGCCGCCGCCGTTTCGGACTCCTCTACCGTCTTCCCGCGGAGAATCAATATGAACGGCGCCCGGCCGGAGTTCATCGGCGGGATAGTGGCCGATTATCCCAACCGGCCTGCTTCGGAAAGCGACATCAATATGAACGGCGGGGTCATTGTTACCCGGGCCGAGGAGATGGACTATGCCCATTGCCTCCTCATCGGCACCACCGGAGAAGAGAAATCCTATGAGGAGCGGATCCTTCAGGCTTACCGGGAATTCCGGCTGGAGACCATAGGCATTGAAGAACCTGCCTGGCGGCATGGCTTTATCCGGGACATCCACCCCAAGTTGCTGGCTCCCGTCAGGCGAACCCTGCGTCTGGTGGAACTCTTCGCGGTTCTGGCGGTGCTCATTTCCCTTTTGGGCCTGCTGGCCATGAGTACCTACTTTGCCGATGAAAACACCAAACAGATTGCCGTGAGGAAGGTTTTTGGCTCTGATGTTACGCACGAAACCTGGCGGAATGTCCGCAGTTACATGCTACTGGTGGGCGCTGCGTGCCTGATAGGCATTCCGCTGGCCGTCTGGGCCGCAAGGGTGTACCTGGAGCGCTTTGCCTACCGTGTTGAAGGATACGGATGGGTGTTCGTCACGCTCGCGCTCTTCACCGTGTTCTACTTCGTCGTCGCGGCGTTCTTCCTCCCCGAGACGAAGGGCCGCACGCTCGAGGAGGTCGAGCAGTACTTCAAGACGGGAAAGATGCCCGAAAAACGGAAATGACGACATTCATCTGCGGACACAGGAACCCCGACGTCGACTCGGTGACGAGCGCATACGCGCTTGCGGACCTTAGGCGGCGCACGGGCATGAAGGAAGTGGAGCCCATCTGCGCGGGGCGGCTGCCGCCGCGCGCGAAGTGGGTCTTCGACCATTTCCGCATAAGGCCCGTGAGGGCGGTGCGCGACGTGTACGTGCGCGTCAGGGACCTCATGGACGCGACGGTCCCGATGATTGACGCATCGACGCCGCTCGTCGACGCGCTGAGGGCGCTCGAGGCGTCCGGCGAGTCGTCGCTTCCGGTGAGGGCCACGGACGGAACCTTCGCCGGAATGCTCTCTCCCGCGAAGCTACTCTCGCTCTTCATCTCGCGCGCCGACCTCTCGATCCCCGTGGGCGAGGCGCCGCTGCACC
>CAJOLS010000116.1 GCA_905235535.1 uncultured Bacteroidales bacterium | reverse complement strand
TCCGAGGATGTCTGCGTTGTAGTCTGTGTTTCTCATAACCGTTCCTTTTAATTTCTGCTGCAAAGTTATCGCCCGCTTGCGCCAAACCGTTGCGCAAGCTGGTAAATTTTACATTTTTTTATTCTGTAAAAAATCATTACCTTTGTATGTTTTAAGGAACAGCGAAATAGAATGGATAACAACGAAGAAAAGAACATGCTTGAGAATCCCCAGGACACCGGGGGTATATCGAGCAGGTAGAGATAGACCACGAGATGCGTACGGCCTACATCGACTATTCCATGTCGGTGATTGTGTCGCGTGCCCTTCCGGACGTGCGGGACGGCCTCAAGCCCGTCCAGCGCCGCGTCCTGTTCGGCATGGACAACATGGGCCTCAGCTATTCCAGCCAGACCAAGAAAAGCGCCCGTATCGTGGGTGAGGTCATGGGTAAGTTCCACCCGCACGGAGACTCCAGCGTTTACGACGCCATGGTGCGCCTGGGCCAGGAATGGAACCAGCGTTATCCCATGGTGAAGGGCCAGGGCAACTTCGGCTCCGTGGACGGAGACTCTCCGGCTGCCATGCGTTATACGGAGGCCAAGCTGCAGAAGATGGCGGAAGACGTGCTGGGAGACATGGACAAGAACACCGTGGACATGACCCTCAACTTCGACGACACCCTGGAAGAGCCCACCGTGCTGCCCACCAAGGCCCCGCTGCTGCTTCTGAACGGCGCATCCGGCATTGCCGTGGGCATGGCCACCAACATGGCTCCCCATAACCTGGGAGAGTGCTGCGACGCCATCTGTGCATACATAGACAATCCGGAGATTACCACGGAAGAGCTCATGCAGTATATAAAGGGTCCGGATTTCCCTACCGGAGGCATCGTCATGGGCAAGGCCGGCATCCGGGAAGCCTACGAAACCGGCCGCGGCCGCGTAGTCATCCGTTCCAAGACAGAGATTGAAGTGGACGACAAGGGCCGTGAAACCATCGTGGTCACGGAAATCCCCTATATGGTGAACAAGCGGGAAATGATCGAGAAAATTGCCCAGCTCTCCGAGGAGAAGAAGGTGGAAGGCATTTCCTACATCAACGACGAAAGCTCCCGCGGAGAAACCCGCGTTGTCATCCGCCTCAAGCAGGGCACCAACTCCGGCGTGGTCCTGAACATGCTGTTCAAGTACAGCCCCCTGCAGAGCAGTTTCTCCTTCAACAACGTGGCTCTGGTGAAAGGACGTCCCCGCACCCTCAGCCTCAAGGAGATTATCGGCCATTTCGTGGAATTCCGCCACGAGGTGGTGGTTCGCCGCACCCAGTTCGAACTGGAGAAAGCCCAGAAGCGTGCCCACATCCTGGAGGGTCTGCTGAAGGCCATGGACATCATCGACGAGATTGTCCACATCATCCGCTACGAAACCAAAGACCGTGAAGAGGCCAAGCAGATGCTGCAGGACCGTTACGGTTTCTCGGAGCCCCAGTCGTCGGCCATCATCGCCCTTACCCTGGGACAGCTCACCGGCCTGGACCGGGAAAAGCTGAAGAACGAGTACGACGACCTTATGAAGTTCATCGAGCGCTGCCTCCAGATCCTGGGTTCCGTGGAGGAGCAGTTCAACGTAGTGAAGGCCGAAACGCAGGACCTCAAGGCCCGTTACTCAGACCCTCGCCGCACGGAGATTACCCTGGCGGACGACGAGTTCAACCCCGAAGATTTCTATGCCGATGAAGACCAGGTCATCACCATTTCCCACCTGGGTTACATCAAGCGCACCCCGCTTACTGAATTCCGCACCCAGAACCGCGGCGGCGTGGGCATGAAGGGAAGCGCCACCCGTGACGAAGACTTCATAGAGCATATCTATATTGCCAATACCCACAGCACCATGCTCCTGTTCACGCAGAAGGGCCGGTGCTACTGGCTCAAGGTCTATGAGATTCCGGAAGGCAACCGCACCTCCAAGGGCCGCGCCATCCAGAACATCCTGATGATAGAGCCGGACGACGCCGTGCGCGCATACCTCAACGTGAAGACGCTCAAGGACGAGGAATTCATCAACAAAAACTATATCATGATGGTCACCCGCCAGGGCGTGGTGAAGAAGACTTCCCTGGAAGCCTATTCCCGTCCCCGCACCAACGGCGTTAACGCCATCAACATCCGCGAAGACGACCAGCTGCTGGAGGCCATCCTTACCAACGGAAGCTGCAACATCATGATTGCCGCCCACGGAGGCCGATGCGTAAGGTTTGATGAATCAGAGGCCAGGCCCCTCGGACGCACCTCCACCGGCGTGCGTGGCATCAATCTTGATGAAGGAGACTTTGTGGTGGGTGTCGTCTGCCAGGATCCCGAGGCAGAAGACGTAGCGAAGCACCAGGTGCTGGCCGTCTCCGAAAACGGTTACGGCAAACGCTCAGACCCGCAGGACTACCGTCAGACCTCACGTGGCGCCAAGGGTGTGAGAACCCTGAACATCACGGAAAAGACCGGCAATCTGGTGGCCATCAAGAATGTCACCGATGAAGACGACCTTATGATCATCTGCCGTTCCGGAATGACCATCCGAATGCCTGTCAACACCATCCGTGTTGCCGGACGTGCTACACAGGGCGTCAAGCTCATCAACATCAAGGAGGGGGACGCGATAGCCGCCATTTCCGTAGTCGCCCATAGTGAGGAGGAGGAAAGCCAGGCAGCCGAAGGTTCCGCAGTAGAAGAATAATCAACATTTATTGATATCATGAAAAAATTAGCTCTCGTTCTCGCAATGGCCTGCTCCCTGCAGGTTGCATTTGCCCAGAAACCCGCTGCAGAAATGCAGAAGAATGTAGATAAGGCTCTTGAAGCCACCCAGGACGCCAAGAAGGCTGCCAAGCCGGCCACGTGGGCGAAGCTGGGAGACGCTTATTTGGCCGCCTACAACAACCCGCTCACCAACATTACCCTGGGTCTGGACAAGGCCACTTTCCAGATGATGAACAAGGAGAAACCCGTTTCCGTTTCCAACGTCACCATCGAAGGCCAGTCCTTTGAGAAGATGGAGTTCGCCAACGTGGACGCCTACTTCAATGCCGGCGGTATGCTTGCCATTGCCGACGTTACCCGCCCCTCCGTTCCCGGAGACCTCCTGGGAGAGGCTGCCAAGGCTTATGCCAAGGCTTTCGAGCTGGGTGAAAAGGCCGAAAAGATGGACGCCAAGCTGCAGGAGATTGCCAACAAGTACTATGAGGATGCCTATAACGCTTACCAGCTGGGCAACCTGGCCAAAGCCAGCAACCTGTTCAAGGGTGCCGCCGACGCTTCCTTGATGGCTCCCTGCTCTGTCCCCAACTACGACGCCGCCTACAACGCCGCCTTCACGGCCAGCGCAGCCAAGAATTTCGACCAGGCGGAGAAGTACTTCAAGATTTGCCTGGACAACGGTTACACCTCCGAGGGTAACATCTACGCCAACCTGTCCCAGTGCGCCCTGGCCAAGGCCGATACCACGGCCGCCAAGAACTATCTGGCCACCGGTCTCACCAAGTTCCCGGACAACGAGTCCGTGCTCACCAGCCTCATCAACCTGTACCTGCAGACCAATGAGGATCCCGAGAAGATTGTGGAGCTGCTGGACGACGCCAAGAAGGTGATGCCCAACAACCCTTCTCTCTACTATGTGGAAGGCAACATCTACGTGGGCGTGAAGAACTATGAGAAGGCCATCGCCGCTTATGACAAGGCCCTGGAGATTGAGCCCAAGTACGATTTCGCCTACTATGGCAAGGGCAATGTAGCCCTCAAGCAGGCCGAAGACCTCATTGCCGAGCGTGACGCCCTGGATGTGCGCGAATGGAAGAAGTATGACGAGATTAACGAGAAAGTGACCCAGGTTTACATGGGTGCCGTGGAACCCTTCGAGAAGTGCTACGAGATGAGCCAGAACGAGGCTGTGAAAATCTCCGCCGCAGACTTCCTCAAGCGTCTGTGCTTCACCCTCCGCAACATAGATCCCAAGTATCAGGAAGGTTACGACAAATGGTCCAAGATTGTGGATACTGCAGAGTAATCCCCAGGGAATCAAAAAATCAGGGCATCGCAAAAGCGATGCCCTTTTTTATTGGTTTTCATCGGCCTTTTTGTCAAAGGCTTTGACTATCTTGGTAACCAGGGGATGGCGCACGATGTCTTCGTTGGTGAAGCGGATGGTGGAGATGCCCTTGATGCCTTCCAGCAGCCGGATGCCGGCAAGGAGCCCGGAATCTTCGCGGCGGGGGAGGTCTATCTGGGTGGCATCTCCGGTTACGATGAACTTGGCGCTGGTGCCCATGCGGGTGAGGAACATCTTGAGCTGGCCCAGGTTGGTGTTCTGGGCTTCGTCCAGGATGACGCAGGCTTTGTCCAGGGTGCGGCCGCGCATGTACGCGAGGGGCGCAATCTGGATGGTTCCGTCGGCCATGAATTCCTGCAGGCGCTTGGAGGGAATCATGTCCGAGAGGGCGTCGTACAGGGGCTGGAGATACGGGTCCAGCTTGTCCTTGAGGTCTCCGGGCAGGAAGCCCAGGCGCTCGCCGGCCTCCACCGCGGGGCGGGTGAGGATGATGCGCTTGATTTCCCGGTTCTTGAGGGCGCGCACGGCTAAGGCGATGGCCATATAGGTTTTGCCGGTGCCGGCGGGGCCGATGGCAAAGATGAGGTCGTTCTCGAAATAGGCCTTGATAAGGTCCTGCTGGGTTTTGTTGCGGGCGCGGATGGGCTTTCCGTCTGTTCCGTGTACGATGATGGCATCGGCCGTGGGGTGGGGAGAATCGGCCTCTCCCGCAAAGATGTCCTCCACGTCGTAGGCGGTGAGGTTCATCTTGTGATGACGGCGGTCTATGAGTTCCGCAAAACGGATGTTGAACTCCGCGATGTCGCTTTCGCGTCCGTCCAAGAGGAGTTCATTTCCACGGGCCACTACTTTGAGGTGGGGGAAGTAGGAGCAGAATTCCGTGAGAATCTTGTTGCCCAC
>CAJOLS010000115.1 GCA_905235535.1 uncultured Bacteroidales bacterium | reverse complement strand
TTAAAAAGGAGTAAGTACGAAGAGCCGTGTGACGGGAGACTGTCAAGCACGGTTCCGAGAGAAGGGAGGGGTGAAATTCCCCTCCACTTACTCGACAACGCGAAGAATTATGGTAAAGATTGGAACTCCCCTCACGGGTGTCGCGAAGAAGGCGCTGCTGTGCGGATCAGGTGAATTGGGAAAAGAGGTGGCTATTGAGCTGCAACGCTATGGCGTTGAGGTTGTTGCGCTGGACCGTTACGAGAACGCGCCGGCGATGCAGGTGGCTCACCGCAGCTATGTGCTGTCTATGCTGGACGGTGCGCGGCTGCGCGAGATCATCGAGCGCGAGAAGCCGGACCTGATTATCCCGGAGGTGGAGGCCATCGCGACGCCGACGCTTGTGGAGCTGGAGCGGGAGGGCTACAACGTGATCCCGACCGCGAACGCAACCTTCCTGACGATGAACCGCAAGGGCATCCGCCAACTGGCGCATGAGCAGCTTGGACTGCCGACCTCGAATTACCGTTTTGCGGCGACGCGCGAAGACTTCGATGCGGCCATTGCCGCAGTGGGCACGCCTTGCGTGGTGAAGCCCATCATGAGCTCGTCCGGTCACGGACAGAGCGTGTGCAAGACGCCCGCGGACGCGGACAAGAGCTGGGCGATTGCCCAGGAGGGCGGGCGTGCCGGTGCGGGCGAGGTGATTGTGGAGGGCTTCGTGCGCTTTGACTATGAGATTACGCTGCTGACCGTCCGTCACGCGGGAGGCACAACCTTCCTGAACCCCATCGGCCACCACCAGGTGGACGGCGACTACCGCGAGTCCTGGCAGGCGCAGCCGATGAGCGACAAGGCCCTGGCGCAGGCGCAGGACATTGCCAAGAAGATTACGGACGCCTTGGGCGGCTACGGCATCTTCGGGGTGGAGATGTTCGTCTGCGGCGAGCAGGTGCTCTTCAGCGAGGTTTCGCCGCGCCCGCACGACACGGGCATGGTGACGATGATCTCGCAGGACCTGTCCGAGTTCGCGCTGCATGCGCGCGCCGTGCTGGGTCTGCCGATTCCGTCGGTCAACTTTTTCGGCCCGTCGGCCTCAAAGGCGATCGTGGTCGAGGGTGACACGACGCAGGTGGAGTTCGAGAACCTTGAGGAGGTGCTCTCCGAGCCGAATGTGCAGATCCGCCTTTTCGGTAAACCCTTTATCAAGGGCCACCGCCGCATGGGTGTGCTGCTGGCGCGGGATGAGACGGTCGAGGCTGCGCTGGCAAAGGTCGAACGCGCCTACGCGAAATTGAAGGTGCGGGTTTTATAGCGCTTCATGCGTTACGAAAAGGTTCCCGGCTTGACCGGGAATCTTTTTTTTCTTACATTTGTAAGAAGAACACTATACAATTATGGCCGTCAAATTATCCGAGAAAATAGGTTACGCCCTGGGAGACGCCGCCGCCGGCGGAATCACCTGGAAAGTAATGTCCATCGCCTTTCCCTTCTTTTTCACCAACGTCTTCGGCCTCACCGTGGCCGACGCCGCCGCGCTCATGCTGGTGGCCCGTCTGTTCGACGTGGTCACAGACCCCATGATGGGCGCCATAGCAGACCGCACGCAGTCACGCTGGGGCACTTATCGGCCCTGGCTCATCTTCGGAGCCATTCCGCTGGGCCTGGTGTTTGCGCTGCTGCTTTACACCCCGGACCTGGGGCCTGCCGGCAAGCGGGTGTATGCCTATGCGCTGTACCTTTTGATGATGGTGGTTTATACGGCGGTGAATGTGCCCTACGGCTCGCTCCTGGGCGTGATGACAGACGATGACAACGAGAAGAACCAGTTCTCCTCCTACCGCATGGTGGGAGCCTATGCCATGGGTTTTGTGATGCTGTTCTCCTTCCCGTACCTGCAGAGGATGGTGGGAGGAGACCCCAAGCACCAGTACGCTGTGCTGGGCGTGGTGCTGGGCGCCGTGGCCGCCCTGGGAACCCTGGCCTGCGGCCTGCTCACCAAGGAGCGCCTGAAACCCGTGCGTGCAGAGAAATTCTCCTTCAAGCCCTTCGCAGACCTGTTCCGGAACAAGCCCTGGATATACCTTACCCTCATCGGAATTTGCACCAATTTCTTCAATGGTTTCCGTTATGCCGTTGCAGCCTACCTGATGGAATACTGCCTGCACGGGGATGTTACGGTGATGGGCCTGGTCATCAACTACACCGTCTTCATGATGTTCGGGGAGGCCACCTGCATGATTTTCGGCGGCCTTTGCCCGTGGTTCACCAAGAAGATGGGCTCCAAGCACAAGGCCTTCAGCTGGGCGGCCGTCATCTGCGCTGTCTCTTCCATCCTCTTCTTCTTCATCCCCATGGACCCGGCCTGGATTTGGGTGATGATTGCCAATGTGATTGTAACCTCCGTCGGCATCGGCCTCTATTCTCCGCTTCTTTGGAGCATGTATGCCGATGTGGCAGACTACGCCACCGAAAAGAACGGCACTTCCTCCACCGGCCTCATCTTCTCTTCCGGCACCATGGCCCAGAAGTTTGGCTCGGCCATTTCCGGCGCCCTGGTGGCCATGCTGCTGGGCGTGGCGGGATTCATCTCCAGTACAGACCCTGTCACCGGAGAAACCGTCATCAGCATCACCGACATGGAATCTGTCCAGACCATGATCTGGTCCCTGTTCTCGCTGTTCCCGGCGGCCATTGCCCTGCTCATTGTACTGCTCCTGAAGCTGTATCCCATCAAGAAGTAGTTATTCCCAAATGACCAAAGTCCTGTCCAGCCGGATGGACTTGGGAGTTCCAGCTCTGCCGCTCACCCGGTAGAGCTGTTCTTCTTCCGGGGCCACCAGGGCCGACAGGGCTGCATTGACGCGGGATATGTTCACGTTGAGCTCGTTGGAAAAGAGGTCCATGAGCCGCTGGATGCGGCGGTCCACGTCTTCCGGGTCCAGGCTGCGCATGCAGCGGCGGTAATCGGCCGTCATCTCGGCCCGGTAGTCGGAGATGCGCTTGAGCAGGATGCCTTCGGGATGGCGCAGGAAAAGAAGGAGCACGGTTTTGGCCATGGGCCGGATTTTGAGCTCTTCCGGGCCGATATAAACCCTCAGCGTGCGAGTGATGCGAACCAGGGCGGGAGCCGGGGCGGTATGGCGGCCCCGGGCCTGCCGCACAAAGCCCAGCAGGTCCCGGGCTTCGCATTCCTCCTGTGTCCCGTAGCTTGCATGGCCTTCCTCCAGGGACTGGGAGCCTTGGTGGGAGAGAAAGAACAGGGCCAGCAGCGCATCGTTTGTCATACTGCAAAGATACGAACAAGTACAAACAAAAACCGCAGGGGAAAATCCCTGCGGTAAGTGTCTGGTGCAAAAGCTGTTACCAACGATCTTCGCTGGAAACGGAGAGCTTTTTGCGGGCGTGGCGACGGCGGGCGCTCAGGACGCGGCGGCCGTTGGCAGAGGCCATGCGGGCGCGGAAGCCATGCTTGTTCACACGCTTGCGACGGGAGGGTTGAAATGTTCTCTTCATGATATCTCTTTTTTATATTTTTCGCGTAAGGACTGCAAAGGTAGTAATTTCCACCGAAACTGCAAAATTATTTTTCGATATGGATGACGAGTTTTCCTTCGTAGTAGGAATCCTTCAGCCAGGAGGACACAGGCCAGGTGTGCACTTTGCCGGGGCGTATCTTGTGCCGGGCCATCAGCTGGGAAATCTCCTCGTTCACGTCCCCTCCTTTCAGGTACAGTATGCTGTCGTTGAAGCGTCCTTTTACCCAGGGATAGAAGTCCGTGAGGGAGGCCACGGCGCGCGAAACCACAAAGTCAAAACTGCGGCCCAGGGATTCTGCACGGGCATTTACCACCTGCACGTTTTCCAGTCCCAAGGCCTGGGCAACGGCCTGGGCCACGATGGTTTTTTTGTTCACGGAATCGCAGAGGGTGAAGCGGGCTTCGGGGTACAGGATGGCCAGGGGAATGCCCGGGAATCCTCCTCCGGTGCCCAGGTCCAGGATGTCTCCCGTGGCAAAGCTCTCTTCCAGTCCGGGTACCGTTTCCAGATATTTGGCAATGGCCAAAGAATGCAGCACGTGGTGCTCATAGACGTTGTCAATGTCTTTCCGGGAAATGACATTGATCTTGGCATTCCATTCCCGGTATAATCCTTCCAGCGCCTTCAGACGCTGTTCCTGCTGCTGAGTCAGGGTCATTCCACTTCCCCCCTTAACATCATTTTGGCCAGGTGCTGCTTTCCGCGGCGGATGCGGGTTCTCACCGTGTTCAGCTCCAGGTCCAGTTCCCTGGCAATTTCTTCGTATTCCAGTTCTTCTATCATGTATTTGATCATCACGTCTTTGTAGAGGGAGGGGAGCTCGTCAATGTAGCTCATCAGCCGCTCGTGCACCTCGTCGTTGATAATCTCTTCTTCCGGGGTGTAGTCCGTCAGGGGCGTGCTGCCGCCCTCGGGACTGTCGGCCCCGGCCTTGAGCAGGATGCCTTCCTTCTTCTCCGTTTCCCGCTTGATGCTCTCCAGGTGGTCCAGCGCCGTGCGGGTGGCAATGGTCAGAAGCCAGGGGCGGAATTCCCGCTCCGTGTCAAATCCCTGCAGGGCGCTGAAGGCTTTCTGGAAGCTTTCCAGCACCACGTCGTCCACATCGGCCTTCCAATGGAAATAGCCGCTCACGCGGCCCCGCACCGCCTTTTCGTGAATCTGGTACAGCACGCGGAAGGCCATCTGGTCTCCCTGCATGGCTTTTTTCACCAGTTCTTTTTCTTTATTATCCATATTACAGATTCTTCGCTTCGCTCAGAATGACAAATAGTAGGCTCAGAATGACAAAT
>CAJOLS010000114.1 GCA_905235535.1 uncultured Bacteroidales bacterium | reverse complement strand
GAATTTACCGCTGAGGACATCTCCAAAGGATTGTCTTCTTTCAAGGTGTTGAATCCCGAGCTGCACATCTGCTCGCTGGAGCCTTCCGTCAAGATCAACATTTCCCTGACTATCACCAAGGGTCGCGGTTTCGTTCCCGCCGAGGAAGAGCGCGACGCTTCGACGCCCATCGGCACCATTCCCGTGGACGCCATCTACACGCCTATCAAGAAGGTTAACTGGAGCGTGGAAAACTACCGCGTGGAACAGAAGACCGACTATGAGAAGCTGAACCTGGAGATTGTCACCGACGGTTCCATCTCTCCGGAAGCCGCCCTGCAGGACGCAGCCAACATCCTCATCTATCACTTCAAGCTCTTCACCGACGACAAGAAGATCTCCATTGAGTCTTCCGTAGAAACCGACAGCAAGGAGCTTGACGAGGAATCCCTGAGAATGCGCCATCTCCTCCTGACCAAGCTTTCCGACATGGGCCTGTCCGTACGCGCCTTCAACTGCCTGAAAGCCGCCGACATCGACACTTTCGCAGACCTGGTGTCCTACAGCCGCAGCGAACTCATGAAGTTCCGCAACTTCGGCCGTAAGTCCCTCAGCGAAATTGACCTGCTGGTGGAGAAGATGAAGCTTTCCTTCGGAATGGATGTCACCAAGTACAATATTGAACCTAAGAAAAAGATCGTTTAACAATGAGACACAATAGAGCAGTCAATCATCTTGGTCGTAAGAGCGGTCACCGCAAGGCGATGCTCGCCAACATGGCATCCTCCCTCATCCTGAAGAAGAGGATCACCACTACCGAGGCCAAGGCCAAGGCCCTGAAGCCTTACGTAGAGCCCCTTATCACCAAGTCCAAAGAAGATACTACCCACTCTCGCCGCGTGGTCTTCAGCTATCTGAAAGACAAAGAGGCAACGGCAGAACTCTTCCGCACCATTGCTCCCAAGGTGGCCGAGCGCCCCGGTGGATACCTTCGTATCCTCCACACTGGCTTCCGCCAGGGAGACGCCGCCGAAATGGTGCTGGTGGAACTGGTAGATTTCAACGAGGCCGCCCTTGCCGCCGGCAAGAAGGAAGCCAAGAAGACTACCCGCCGCAGCCGTGCCAAGAAGGCCGAGGCTGCCGCCGAAGCCCCTGCAGCCGAAACCGCTCCCGCAGCCGAGGCTCCCGAAGCTCCCGCCGCAGAGTAAACCTGAACCTATATTTAAAATGCCCGTTCTGTTTAGCAGACGGGCATTTTTGTTTTGGAAAATAATTATTATCTTTGAGGAATTAAAAGCCAAATGATTATTAACATAACAAAACACCAAAAACAATGAGTAAGAAAGGCAACAGCAATCTGATTGCTATCATTGCGATGATCTTCCTGTTCGGTATGATCTCGTTTGTAACCAATCTGGCAGCCCCCATCGGCAATATCTGGAAAATGCAGCCCGGCATCGAGGGCTCCAATTTCTGGGGCATGATGGGTAACATGATGAACTTCCTGGCCTATGCCATCATGGGCATACCCGCCGGTAAGATGCTCACCAAGTTCGGTTATAAGAAAACAGCCCTCATCGCCATTGCAGTAGGTTTCTGCGGCGTATTTGTACAGTTCCTCTCCGGCATCGTAGGCGTGGGCGGCAAGCTCCTGGGACTGCCCTCCAACTTCTTTGTCTATCTGCTGGGAGCCTTCGTGGCCGGTTTCTCCATGTGCATGCTCAATACCGTGGTGAACCCCATGCTCAAACTCCTGGGCGGCGCCCGTTCCAACCAGTACATCCAGATCGGCGGGTCCTTCAACTCTCTCATGGGTACCCTTACTCCCATGCTGGTGGGCGCCCTCATCGGCACCCTTACCAAGGACACCCTCATTACGGACGTGAATCCGGTGCTGTTCCTGGCCATGGGCGTGTTCGCCTTTGCCTTCATCGTGCTCCTGTTCGTTGACATCCAGGACCCCGAGGCCGTCAAGGATTCTTCCCACGCCGTAAGCCCCATGAAGTTCAAGCACTTTGTGCTGGGCGTCATCGCCATCTTCGTGTATGTGGGCGTTGAGGTGGGTATCCCCGGAACCCTCAACTTCTACCTTTCCGACCCTGTGAAGGGCGCCGGCATGGATCCTTCCACCGCCGTTGCCATTGCCGGCTTTGTGGCAGGCACCTATTGGTTCCTCATGCTGGTGGGCAGGCTCACCTCCTCCGTCATTTCCGGTAAGGTAAGCGCCCGTGCACAGCTCACCTGCGTGTCGGCCGTGGCCCTTCTTCTCATTGTCCTGGCCATCATCCTGGGCAACAGCGCCATGGTTTCCATGCCCGTGTTCAAGGGTCAGGGCTTCGGTATGGTGCAGGTTCCCATCGCAGCCCTGCTGCTGGTCCTCTGCGGCCTCTGCACCTCGGTGATGTGGGGCACCATCTTCGACCTCGCCTGCGAGGGCCTGGGCGCTTCCACCAACCAGGCTTCCGGTATCTTCATGGCCATGGTGGTGGGCGGCGGCATAGTTCCGCTTATCCAGAACGCCATTGCCGACGCCGTGGGTTACATGCCCAGCTACTGGCTCCTGGCCGTCTGCGTAGCCTTCATCCTCTATTTCGCCGCTATTGGCTCCAAAGTTAAGAAAGCATAAAATTTCCCGCTATGGCACAAGACTTAGTAATTGGCATTGATATTGGTGGACAGACCACCAAATGCGGCATCGTGGATGCCCGTGGTTCCGTTCTTTCCCAGACCGTCATCCGTTCGGACAACCATACCGACGTTACTCCTTTTATAGCCGAGTTGGCAGAGGCCCTCAACCGCATCATCGCGGAGGCCAAGGCCGAAGGTCAAATCCGCGGCATCGGTGTAGGCGCCCCTAACGGCAACTACTACACCGGCACCATCGAAAGCGCCGTGAACCTGGTATGGGGTGGCACCAAGATCATCCCCTTTGCCAAGCTCCTGAGCGAGCAGATGAACGGTATCCCCGTTTCCCTGACCAACGACGCCAACGCCGCCGCCATGGGTGAAATGACCTACGGCGCCGCCCGCGGTATGAAGAACTTCATCATGATCACCCTGGGAACCGGTGTAGGTTCCGGCATCGTCATCAACGGTGAGGTGGTCTATGGTCACGACGGTTTCGCCGGGGAGCTGGGTCATACCTGCGCCGTGCGCCACAACGGCCGCCACTGCAACTGCGGAAAAACCGGTTGCCTGGAAACGTACGCCAGCGCCGTCGGCGTTGCCCGTACGGCCCGCGAATGGCTGGAGATGAGCGAAGAACCTTCCGTCCTCCGTTCCTTGGACAAGATTACCTCCAAGGACGTTTACGAGGCCGCCAAGGATGGTGACAAACTGGCCCTCAAGATTTTCGATTTCACCGGTCGTATCCTGGGAGAAAAGTTTGCCGATTTCATCGAGTTCTCCGCCCCCGAGGCCATTGTGCTGTTCGGCGGCCTGGCCCGCGCCAAGGAGTTCCTCGTAGAGCCCATCCAGAAGGCCATGGACGAAAATGTCCTGTCCCTGTGGAGGGGCAAGGTGAAGCTGGTCTTCTCCCAGCTGAAAGAGTCGGACGCCGCCATCCTGGGCGCATCGGCTTTGGCCTGGGAATTGTAGTAGGGCTTTGATGGGAGGGCGGTCTTACAGACAAGGCCGCCCTCCGATTTAAATAGTTTTTTTGTATGAAGAAAGTAACAAACAACTTTCTTGTTTTTTTGGTATTCGTAGCCGTGGGCTGCTCTTCGGGCAACTCTGCTATCGAACAAGAACTTAAGCAGATGACCCTTCAGGAGAAGGTGGGGGCCATGTTCTTTGTGCGCCCCGAGGCCCTGGACACGGACATCTATTATGATTCCCCCACCGTCCTCAAGTCCTATAACCTGCAAGGAGTGAATGACCGGATGCGCGAGACGGCCCGCGTATATCCTCCGGGAGGCATTATCCTTTTCGGCCACAACATCAAGGACCCGGCCCAGCTGTCCCAGTTTATCGCAGACCTCCGCGCCCTTCCCAGCAAGCCCCTGCTTTGTGTGGATGAGGAAGGCGGCTCGGTGGCCCGTATCGGCAACAATCCCAACTTCCGGGTTCCCAAGTTTGCAGCCATGGGCAACATTGCCGCATCCGGGCGCACCAAGGATGTGTTGGAGGCGGCAACGGCCATCGGCGAGTATGTAAAGCAGTATGGCTTTGACATCGACTTCGCCCCTGTGGCCGATGTGAACACCAACCCCCGCAATGTGGTTATAGGTGCGCGTGCCTTCTCCAACAAGCCCCAGGTGGCCGCCGAAATGGTGAAGAGCTACCTCAAGGGCCTGCAGAAGAGCGGCGTTATCGGCTGCCTCAAGCATTTCCCCGGCCATGGAGACACCCAGGCCGATTCCCACTTCGGCTATGCCATGAGCCGTAAGACCTGGGAGGAAATTGCCGGCTGCGAGATGATTCCCTTCAAGGCCGGTATCTCTGCCGGTGCCCAGATGGTTATGACGGCGCACATTTCCCTGCCCAATGTGACGGGCTCCAACGTGCCGTCCACCCTGTCGCCCATGATCCTGCAGGAAAAGCTGCGCGGAGAACTGGGCTATCAGGGCCTTATCATTTCCGATGCCATGGAAATGGGCGCTATCCTGCGCCAGTATCCGGTTGAAGATGCGGCCGTGATGGCCATCAAGGCCGGTGTGGACGTGCTGCTATGCGTACGTGAATACCCCAAAGTGTTCGATGCCGTCATCAATGCCGTGCGCCGCGGGGAAATTCCCGAAAGCCGCATTGACGAGACCGCATCCTCAAGCTCCGTCACTCTTCCATCAGTTACGGAAGCAAGTAAGCCTCCGTACTCAGTCTTTCAGATGCCCGAATTCTTTTCGGGCATCTTTTAAGAGTCTGTTTTGAAATGATTCAATAAATTCTTTATGTTTCTTTTTGGTAAATTTTCCTCAAAAATTTCCACCCATAGGCCCCCCTATGGCCAAAAATTTTCAAGAAAAATTTCCACAAAAATAAACTATAAATAAAAATATCAATCATTTCAAAACAGAAAAAATATACTGAAAAGTTTGCAAGTTCGGATTTTTGCCGTATCTTTGCAATCCCGTTCCATGGGAGTTCATTCAAATACTGCGGAAATAGCTCAGTTGGTAGAGCACGACCTTGCCAAGGTCGGGGTCGCGAGTTCGAGTCTCGTTTTCCGCTCCAAACAAAAAGCAACCCTCGTGGTTGCTTTTTTTGTTTGGGGAAATCTCTACCCTCCTGCCTCTACATATAGGAGTGCATGCCTCCCAGCAGGAGGTTCACGCCAAAATAGGTGACAAGGACGCAGATGAAGGCGAAAATTGTATAGCCATGGAAGAAGCCTGGGTTCCGGAAAGGCTTCAGTGCGCCGCCGTGCAGGGTGAATGCGTACACCAGCATCGTGATGAGCGCCCAGGTCTCCTTGGGATCCCACGCCCAGTAACCGCCCCAGGAAATATTGGCCCAGACGGCGCCCAGGAAAGTTCCGAAGGTGAGCAGGAACACCGCCGGATACAGCACCACGAGGCTTACGTCCCGCAGGCTTTCCTTTGCCTTGCGGGAAGGGACGGCAAGGTCCATGATGCCGTTAAAGGCAACAAGGCCGAACAGGGTGTAGGCCATCATCATGGCGATGAGGATGGCCGTAGCGCCAAAGGACAAATACTTGCAAGTTCGCTTCATTCGGAAAATATACAAAAAGAATCTCACTTCTTTTTTCGTTTTTTCATGGCTATCTTTGCATCCGAAATGCTGCCGTCAAAAGATATAGAGCTTGTTTTCCGGATGTATTATCGTCCTTTGTGCCTGTATGCGCTCCATTATCTGGGCCGTACGGATGGCGTGGAGGATATTGTCCAGGAAAGCTTCACGGCTCTTTGGCAGCAGGAGATACCGGTAAACCATGTCAAGGGGTGGCTGTATGCGGCCGTCCGAAACCGGTGCATCGATGCACTGAGGCGCTCCGGCAGGACGGAAACCCTTCCCTGCGACTGGGACGGCCCCATCTCTGACGACGAGGCGGCCGGGCGCTCCGAACTGGAGGCCCGCCTGTGGGCTGCGGTGGACGCCCTGCCCGAAATGCGCCGCCAATGCCTCCTGATGGCCAAACGGGACGGCCTGTCTTATAAGGAGATAGCCCAGGAGCTGGGTTTGTCGGAGAACACGGTGCGTAATCATATCTCCCGGGCGCTGGAGACCCTTCGCGAGGGCGGTCCCCAAATACTCCATTCCATTTTTTTGTTTTTCTGATGGTACTTTTCGCCCTGTGCTGCGTCTTGGAGATGTATGGCACCAATGGACGAAAAGAATCTTTCCTTTGTTCTCCGGCATTATCGGCCGGGAATGTTCGATGCCCAGGCGGTCTGGGAGAAACTCTCCGGTACCCGGAGACGGTCCCCTCTGCGTTTCCTGTGGGCGTTTCCTGTTGCGGCAGCCTTGCTGCTGGGGGTTTTCCTCTTCCGGAGGAACGGCTGGACGGAGTATCACAGCTACGATGTGGCCCAGGCTTTTACCCTGGCCGACGGGACACACGTCACCCTGGCACCGGGAGCGACGCTTCGCTACCAGCCCCACAAGGACCCGCGGCAGGTGTCCATGACCGGAAGGGTCTTGTATGAGGTTGCCCATGATGAGGCACACCCCTTTGTGGTATCGGCCCCATCGGCCACGGTTATGGTTTTGGGAACGGTTTTTCAAGTACGGGCCGATGAAGCGGGCACCCGTGTGGATGTGACCGAGGGGCGCGTAAGGTTCTGCGGAACCGCAGGGGAAAGCCTTGTCCTTGCGGCCGGGGAGGGGGCTTCGCTGCAGGAAGGGATTCCCGTCCTTGAGGAGGCTGCCCTTCCCAACCCGTCGGCCTGGGCCACCGGTATCTTCCGATACGAATCCACGCCGCTGGAAACAGTCCTTGAGGAACTGTCGGCCTTTTATGGCATTCCCCTTTCGACGGAGGCCAAGGGCAAACGCCTGACCGGTTCGTTCTCTACGGAGAGCCTCGATGAAATCCTGTACCTGGTGCAGGCGGCCCTGGACGTTCAAATTGACATACAATAAGAGTCTGTTTTGAAATGATTGATATTTTTATTTATAGTTTATTTTTGTGGAAATTTTTCTTGAAAATTTTTGGCCATAGGGGTTCCTATGGGTG
>CAJOLS010000113.1 GCA_905235535.1 uncultured Bacteroidales bacterium | reverse complement strand
CCTTGCCGGTCTAATGTCCCCTTTCCCTTCGTTCAGGACCTCACCCTTCGCAGATCCACCGTCGGCACTCCGGCTCACCATTTTCCCAAAAGCCCGTCACCGCTTCGCGAACGGCCCTTCCACCTGCTCCCTCACTTCCGGCGAATCCTATTGCTCCCGGGGCCCACCTTCCGCAAAACCTGTAAAGTTTACAACTGGCTTTTGACATTGACCCTGTCCTGGGGCATCGGGAAGGTCAAGATGACTGTTGGCGTCCAGGCGGCGGACACACGAGAAGGTCCAGTACTGCATCACGGCGATGGAGGTGTAGAGATGAAAGAAGGGACGGCCTGCTGAGGTCGTCCCTTTAGATTTGCCCCGGGAATACGCGGCGGATATTTACCTTTTGGTGAGGCTCGGGGCGGGGGCTTTGCACTTAGCGAATTACCTCATCCGTATCGCGGCTTATTTCCTGATGCAAATGTAGGAAGTTTTTTCCGAATTGCAAAACTTTGTTGTCCCGGATGTACCGTGGAAGGCCTGATTGACAACCTGGACCTGGAGTTCTTCGGGGCCGAGAAGGTTATCGAGGAAACTTCTGATGAAGTTCCTTCGTAAGGGCCTGCTCCTTCTTTTTCTGTTGCCTGCGCTCTTCCTGATAGAGGGCGCAGGCTTTCTTTCTGTCATCCTGAGCGGAGCGAAGGATCTCCTGGCATTTCACGTTATGACACAGACACTCCTGGTCAAAGGCCGGAAGTCCCCAAAGGATGGTAAGGATGAGTAAAAATATCTTTCACATGGCGAACCCGTTATGCCTCTTCCGCAAAGACGGATTCAAAGATGGTTCGAAGACGGGACTCGTCTTTGATGATTTCGCGTAGCTGCGCCAGGGGCGCCTCATTTGGAGAGCCCGGAATGAGAAGGTGAAGATAGCCGCCCTCGGCATATTTCTCGTGGAGATGCTCCCGAGTGCGATTCCAGTGGCCTTCTTTGTCCAGCTCGGGATAGTGGGAAAGGCCGAATTGGACAGTGCGGCGGATGATGGTTTCGGGAACAATGAGCCTGTCGGCCTCCGCTACAAGACGGCCATAGATGCTTCTTGGAAGTGTCTTGGCCGATGCCCGGTGGTCTTCCGCGGCCTGGGCGATGGTTTCGATTTGCCCGGGGGAAAACCATTCGGAAAGTTGTTTGTCCTGCCGGATAATCCGTCCACTTTCCAGATGGTGCGTTTCCCGGTTCACAGCGAGGCCAAGATCGTGACAGGCGGCTGCCGTCAGGAGCATTTCTTCATCGATATCATACTGCTTGCCCATTGCCAGAGCGCGGTCAATGACCATCAAAGCGTGGTCTTCCCGGTGCGCCTTATCAAAGGCCGCATACTTGGGAATGACTTCCTTATAGATGTAGTTATGAAGGCTTTCTCTCATCATTCACAGCAGAAGCGGGAGTTATTTGGCTACGAGCAGTTTTCGATCTTATACGTCATCTTCATGCCATTGTACTCGAAGAAGGGGACTTCTCCGCTGCCGATGATGGGGAAAGTGCCCGTGCCGCGGTTGTCCTTGAGGACGGTTTCCGTGGCGCCTTGCATCATACCAAATACGGCATTTCAAAACAGACTCTAAGATTATTATAATCTGCGGGCATGACCGGATTGAGGGTGAATTTCCGGTAGAGAATCTTTGGGAAATTATGTTTGTTACTGGATAACCCCCAGTTCCTTACCTACTTTCACGAAGGCGGCGATGGCTTTGTCCAGGTGCTGCTTCTCGTGGGCGGCACTCAGCTGCACACGGATGCGGGCCTGGCCCTTGGGCACAACGGGATAGTAGAAGCCCGTTACGAAGATGCCTTCCCCGGCCATCTTGGCGGCAAATTTCTGGGACAGGGGAGCGTCGTACAGCATAACGGCGCAGATGGCGCTCTGGGTGGGCTTGATGTCGAATCCGGCTGCCAGCATCTTGTTCCGGAAGTACTCTACGTTGGCCTGCAGTTTGTCGTGCAGGGCATCGCTCTCTTTCAGGATTTTGAAGGTTTCCAGGGCGGCACCGGCAATCATGGGCGGGATGGAGTTGGAGAACAGGTACGGGCGGGAGCGCTGGCGGAGCATGTCTATGATTTCCTTACGGCCGGTGGTGAAACCGCCCACGGCACCGCCGAAGGCCTTTCCAAGCGTGCCGGTAAAGATGTCTATGCGTCCGTAGCAGTTGAACTGTTCCGCTACGCCGTGGCCGGTGGGGCCCACGACGCCGGCGCTGTGGCTCTCGTCCACCATAACCAGGGCGTCGTATTTTTCGGCCAGGTCGCAAATCTTGTCCATAGGGGCCACGTTGCCATCCATGGAGAATACGCCGTCCGTGACGATGATGCGGAAGCGGCAGGCCTGGGCTTCCTGGAGCTTGGCTTCCAGGTCGGCCATGTCGGCATTGTTGTAACGGAAACGCTGGGCTTTGCACAGGCGCACGCCGTCAATGATGGAGGCGTGGTTGAGGGAGTCCGAAATGATGGCGTCCTCGGCCGTGAAAAGGGGCTCGAATACACCGCCGTTGGCGTCGAAGCAGGCGGCGTAGAGGATGGCGTCTTCCGTGTGGAAATAGTCTGCGATGGCTTTTTCCAGCTCTTTGTGGATGTCCTGGGTGCCGCAGATGAAGCGAACGGAGGACATGCCGTAGCCGCGGGCGTCCATGGCCTTCTTGGCGGCCTCGATGAGGCGGGGATTGTCGGCCAGGCCCAGGTAGTTGTTGGCGCAGAAGTTGAGGGCTTCGCTGCCGTCCTGAAGCTTGATGCAGGCGCTTTGGGCCGATGCTATATTTCTCTCTCTTTTGTAAAGGCCGGCCTCGTCAATGGACTGAAGTTCGGCACTAAGATGCTGTTGAAATTTTCCGTACATGTTAATATGGCTTTTGTGCTTTCAAATTTAGCGATTTTATCTTGAAAATATACGCGAAATGTAATAAATTTGCGTGGATAAAATAAAAAGTATGAAGAATGTTCTGGTGATTGGCTCTACGGGCCAGATTGGATCGGAACTCACGATGAAAATTCGTCGTGAAGTCCCCGGAAGCACGGTGGTGGCAGGTTATATCCCGGGTGCAGAACCCAAGGGAGAGCTTTTGGAAAGCGGTCCTTCCGCCGTGGCCGATGTCCGCGACGCCGCCGGTCTGGCAGCCATTGTGCAGGAATTTAAGATTGATACCATCTATAACCTGGCCGCCCTTCTTTCGGCCGTGGCGGAGAGAAAGCCGCTGCTGGCCTGGGACATTCAGATGAACGGCCTTCTGAACATCCTGGAAATTGCCCGCGAAAAGGGCTGCGCCGTGTTCACCCCTTCTTCCATAGGCTCTTTTGGCCCGGAGACTCCGCATGTGGGAACACCCCAGGACACCATCCAGCGTCCCCGTTCCATGTACGGTGTTACCAAGGTGGCCACGGAGCTCCTGAGCGACTATTACTTCCATAAATATGGTGTGGATACCCGTTCGGTCCGTTTCCCCGGCCTCATCTCTTACACCACGCTGCCCGGCGGCGGCACCACGGACTATGCCGTGGAGGTGTACTATTCGGCCGTGAAAGGGGAAGAGTTTGTATGCCCCATCGCTCCGGGTACCTATATGGATATGATGTATATGCCGGATGCCCTTCACGCCGCCATCCAGCTCATGGTGGCAGACCCTTCCCGCCTGAAGCACCGCAACTCCTTCAATATTGCATCCATGAGCTTTGAGCCGGAGCAGATCTTCGCCAAAATCCGCGAATACATCCCTTCGCTGCGGGTCCGCTATGAGGTGGACCCCGTGCGCCAGGCCATCGCAACGTCCTGGCCGGACAGCATGGACGATTCCTGCGCCCGCGAAGAATGGGACTGGAAGCCCACCTACGACATGGATTCCATGACCAAGGATATGATCCGTCACTTGAAGGACAAGCTGCTGTAAACAGGGTTTTCAAGAGTGAAAGAAGAAAAGGGCCGATGCTTAAAAATTGTAAGCATTGGCCTTCTTTTTGCTTATAGTTCGAAAGTGGACAGATGGATTTTGGGCTAACTATGTTTTATAATACTATTGTAATCAGTTAATTAAATCTTTTTAATAAGAATTTCAATTAAGAATACTAATATTGGCTTATTTATAACCATATTGATTATTAATGAGTTAAGAAATTATTAAAATAATTTGTAAAAAAAGTTTTGAAAAAATTTGCAAATTCAAAATTTTGCCGTACCTTTGTATCCGGATTGAGGAAGTGAGGTTCTCTCAACGGAATCAGTCTATTGGTTATTAGTTTTAGTGTTATTAATTATGTGGTTAGTAAGAGCGTCCGCCTGAGACAGGCCGACACTCTTTTTTTATGGCCCGCAGGGTCGCCCCCCCCCTGTGTCGGCCTTCGGGGCTCCATACGAAACCTCGGTTGTTATTCTGAACGAAGTGAAGAATCTGGCTCAATGCGAAAACCTTGTTTCTGGTCAATCGGAATAACGTCCCAGGTGCAGGAGAGTAGTGTCCCCGGTCTGCATTTTTGTCAGGGACCAGCAACTGCAGAGCGCACAGAACGGCGAAAGCCGTCCCCGGTCCCCCAGGTATTTGCGGACCAGCAACGGAACGGTCTGGGACCGGCGACGGAAAGGCCGATTTCGTGTACGAGAGGCTCTTTGGAGAGGATTCGTACACCAAAGAGGCTGTTTTCGTGTACGAGAGGCCGGTTTACTGGGGTTCGTACACCGGAAAGGCCATTTTCTTGTGTCGGTGATAAGTCTTGGGGGACTAATCCCCCAACTCCCAGGGTCGGCCTACGGCCTCCGATCGCTAACGATGTCCGGCCGTTTCTGGTGCCGACTTAGAGTCTGTTTTGAAATGATTCAATAAATTCTTTATTAGGGTGTTAAGTTAATGGATTGTTTTTGTGAGTTGAGAACGCCTCTTCGAGGCTTGCTCCGATGTGCCTACGAGGAGTGTTGTTTTTAGTCATA
>CAJOLS010000112.1 GCA_905235535.1 uncultured Bacteroidales bacterium | reverse complement strand
GCTCCTCTCCATATCACGGTATTCTTTCAGGGAAGTTTCGTCCTTATAGGCCGAAATCGGGTTGCCGTACAGATCGCTGTGGAAATCCCGCTGCCTGAGCTTTGTCTTGTCCGTCGGAATCCACACGAACTCGCTGCCGTCAGGACCGATCACGACCAGTCCCTTGCCAACCAACCGTTCGTCATCCATTTCCGATACGGAGAACCCGGCGGGGATATAGGCGTTGTCGCCGTTCGCATCGATGAACTCCGTAATTCTTCCCTCCAGTTCCTCTTCCGGGAACAACGATGGTGTCAAAAGAGCTGCGCCCATAAGAATCATTGCAATGATGTTACCCATCTGCGTCATTTCAGATGGAGTCCCACCCGGAAACAGACGTTGGGGTGATTGCTGTTGCCCGGCAGCGGGTCACGGATGGCGGCAGGATACCGGCTGCCGGAACAGGCTCCGCCCATCAGGTTGTAGCCGCCGCTGCGCATCACGTAATTGGAACCGCAGCACTCCTGCGTCCACTCCCAGTTATTGCCGGCGAGGTCGTAGATGTTGTTCGCCTTCGCCTGCTCCCAGGCACCGGTGTAGTTTCCGTTGGCGTTCGGGGAGAAACTGTCATCTGAATAGTTGCCCCACGCGGTGCTGTTTGAGGCCACCTCCGAATAGGTTTTACACCCTGTATCGACGAGCCACTGCAGCGTGGTATCCCAGTTGGCACCCCAGAGGAAGAAACCCTGAACAGAGGGATTGTCCTTATAGAGATTCTCACAGGCCACAGTGGCATCCTGTGGCGAAAACCGCACCCAGATGCGCCCCGACTGACTCTGCGTGACTCTCTTGCTGGCAGGCAGATAGTCACTGAGACTGCTTCCGCTGCCAAAGCTGGCCTCGTAGCGCCCCACATAGAATCCGCCGTAAGTGGCCACGCTATTCGCCATTGCCTGGTAGGCGGGCAGCGAGGTTTCGTCGCCGTAGCTGCTGAGCGAGCCGCCGCCGGAAAAATAACTGCCAAAGTCACGCATTTTCAAAGGCGTGTCCTTTGTGGACACCCAGACGTACTCGCTGCCATCGGGACCGATTACCACCAGTCCTGTACGAATGGTCTGTTCTCCGTTGATTTCGGAGACGGAAAAACCGGAGGGAATGTAGGCGATGTCCCCATTGCCGTCCGTGTATTTAGTAACCTCCTCCGAAGGGGTGGAACCCTGTCCGCCTTGATTTCCACCATTGTTCCCGGGGTCCTCCGGTATCTCCGGTTCAGGTTCCGGCACGAATGGATCCAGTACTTCCGGCGAACAGGAGGCCGCAAGCAAGAGGATCATCCAAAAAAGGCAAATACGCTTTTTCATCACTTTCCGTTTAAGAATTCATCCGCCACCTTCAGGAACTCTTCCTGCTGCGGCGCTGTCATAAATACATGTCCGGCTCCCTCGATGACGTACAGCCGGGCATCTTGGAATATCCCCACTGCCTCTTCGGAGCCTTTTAAAGAAACCACCTGGTCCCGGTTCCCATGAACGATTAGCACCGGGCATCTTATGGATCGCATATCGGCCTTGTAATCATAGTCGTACATGTCCAGAATGTACTTTTTGCCGATAGTTATCATTCCGCGGTCATCGGTTTCGGGGATATTCTTCAGGTCGGGATAGCGCCAGTGCAAGTCTTCCGGCAAATAGAAGGCCGGATAGAGCAGCACCAGGGCCGATATCTCGCCGGGGTGTCGGGCAGCCGCTATGGTGGCAACTCCCCCACCCTGGCTTCCCCCTATAAGGATTATATGCTTCTTGTCAATGAAGTCCCATCCTTCGGCAGCGGCAATGACGTTCTCTAGATCAGATACCTCCGTCAATACCGACATGTCCGTGGTTTCCCCTTCGCTACGGCTTCGCTCCCCGCCTCCGGAGAAATCAAAGGTTACCACGGCATAACCTTCGTTAACCCAGTGATTCGCGTAATACACCCACCAGGGACGCATTCCGTCGCTTCCAAGCTCATGTGAACACACAATCAAGGGCTTTTTCCCTTCTCCCGAGGGCTTGTAAAGCGTTCCGCGAAGCTTCTTTCCGGATGCGGGATTGAGAAGTTCAAAATCTTCCGTGCTGATCCCGGTAAGCCAGCCGTTGAACTCATCGTACAGCTTATTCACGTCTTCCGGCCGGTCCGTGCCGGGCAGGTCGTCCGACTCGGCCCCTCCGGCGGCAATCCGGCTATATGCGAGCCAGCGGTAGGACTGCCGAAGGCTCTGGGCGAACCGGACGTCAACCTGAAGGTCAGTTCCCGGAATGGCCGGTGAGAGCTGGTCTCCCTCGAACAGGGTGGCTAGTTCCAGGATGCGCCACTCTCCTTCCCGCTTCTCCACCTTGTAGAGCAGCCGCATATAGGAAGTGAGAACAGCCTCGTTTTCGCCGAGCATCACGCTCCGGATGGTGGTGGAGGGATATTCCACGAACGCCCTGTCCCCGTTGAGATGGACCAGAGGGCTTGCGCTGCGGTTGACGGAGAGAAGGTCGTGACGCATTTCAACGGGAGACTGTCCCACGAAGGTCTCGATACCGCCTTTCTGCCAACTGGTGCGTATGGTCGCATCGTCCCAGAAGCAGTCACGGTGTTGATCCTCGCGTCCGCCTGCGCGGTACATGCGTTCTCCCACGATCAGGCCTTCGATGATGTCATAGTCATCGACAGTGCTGCTTTGCGCGCAGGATAAAACCAGGGGCAGGGTTATCATAGCCAGGAAGATCGTTTTCATTTCAGCCTGAAGATTTTCTCGGCGTTGCCGCGGGCGATGGCATACTTCTGATCAGCGGTCAGATCAACCTTGTCCAGAAAGAACCTCAGCGGTTCATTCTGGATATAAGGGTAGTCCTCGCTCCAGATGATGTGTTCCGCACCGAAGAGTTTCACGAAATAGTCCAGTTGCAACTCGGACATGATGCCTGAAGGAGTGTACCAGATGTTCTCTTTGTAATAGTCGGACACTTTTTTCTGAAGGCCGGTCGTTTCCTGATTCAGCATGTAGTCCATCCTTTCCAGGAAGGCGGGGATGTCCTCGCCCCAATGGCCGGTGACGAACTTGAGGTTCGGGAGTTTGTCGAAGATGCCGCTCAGTACCATCCTGGCCACGTGGATGCCCACATCTATGTGCCATCCGAAGCCTGTTGAGCCGAGTTCAGCCCCCACGATGGCGCTGTAGCTATCGGACATATAATAATAGTCGATGATGTCACTATTCACGAATTCCGGGTGCCAGTACACCGGTATGTCCAGCTCAGCTGCCTTCTCGAAGATAGGGAAAAACTCTGGCTCATCGTAGAAACGGCCGTTGTACTGCCCCGTCAGCAGCACGCCCACCATTCCGAGCTCCTTGACGCAGCGCTCCAGCTCCGCCGCGGCGGCCACGGGGTCTGCCATGGGCAGCGTGGCCATGGCGCGGAAGCGGTCCGGATGCTGCGCGACTCGGGAAGCCAGGATGTTATTTGCACGGCGGGCCATCTGCACGGCTTCTCCGGCCGGAACCACATTGTCTATGGGCGCAGTGAATGAAAGAATCTGCATGCCGATGCCTAGGCTGTCCATATGGCGGAGGCGCTTGCCATCAATATCCAGAAGGTCCTCGCCGATGAGCCTGCGGCTGGCGAAGAAACGCGCCGCCTCGGCCATCTTTCCAGTGGGCTTGGGCTTGAGAGCGGCATATTTTGCATTGGCGTCGATGATCTCCTGTGCGGAGAAATGCTCCTCTACGGTGATGATCGGAAGGGTAGTGAAATCCATTTCTTTCGAGCTATTATCCGTGCAGGCCGTAGCCAGGGCAGCCATTCCTGCAGCAAGAATAGTTATAAGTGCTTTCATAACAATGGCAAAGGTAGCGGGAAAGTATTTAATCCTCGTTACCATCCGCAAGGAAAAAATTACCATTTCGTAAGATTATATCGTATCTTTGCCCAATGGTAGCGAAACAAGGTAATCAAAGCGTAACGAAGCTTACCGACAACTTCTGGCAGGAGCATCGTTCCGACAGCGGCTTTCAGTATGTGAGCGAGCGGCTCATCCAGACACGTGGCGTCGGTGAAGGATACAGTGTACAGTTCGGCTCAGGGGATCCTTTCCAACTGAAAAACCTGCATATCGCCCTTGTCAAAAGCGGCAGCGTGGACATCAGCGTTAACCTTCTCCCCCGCCACTATGAAGCTGGTGATATGATGGTGATCACTCCGGACAGCATTATGACACAGCAGGGGCGCAGCCCGGACTTCGACATGCAGATTATCCAGTTGAGTCCGGCATTCCTGGCCGATGTCATGCACGGAGAGGTTCCGCCCCTTTTTCTCCACCGGATGCAGGATTTCACCCTCCTGCCTTCCGATGCGGACCAGGCCGCTTACACTTTTCTTTCCGACAGTCTCTGGGCGCTCCTGCACGCCGAGACCCTCTCCGATGAGGCCATCCGTGCTTGCTGTGAATCCCTCCTGCATTATCTTCGGACCCTGATTCTTTTCCAACAGTCAAGACCCCTCGTCGGCCAGACGAGGAGCCTCAGCGTTTTTAACAAGTTTATCGCCCTGGTTAATGTCCATTGTGAGCAGCACCACGGTGTGGAGTTCTATGCCGGAGAAATCGGCCTCAGCCGGGAGCATCTCAGCAAAATGATTTCGGCACAGAGCGGGAAAACCGCTTCTTCATGGATTGACGAGGCGATGCTCTCCCGAATAAAGATTCTTCTGCGCCACAGCGACCTTACCTCGGCCGAAATCTCCGACAGATTGAATTTTCCTGCTCCGTCTCATTTCACCAGGTTCTTTAAACGGCTCACAGGCCTTACCCCGAAAGCGTATCGTCATTAGAACCTGCCTGTCTATCCTCTGGCCTCTCTACAAAGCTACGATTCTTCTTAATAGACTACACGGACGGATACGGGCATCTTATGGTCTGGCCGCCTGCGGATCGCGGCTGAGGGAATAGGGCCTGTCGGAAAGGGCCCGGCCCCTTTCCCTGGCGGGGACATCGGACAT
>CAJOLS010000111.1 GCA_905235535.1 uncultured Bacteroidales bacterium | reverse complement strand
AAGAAGAGCACATTGGTGTTCTTTCCGCCGTGAACCACCTCGGGCGTGCGTTCCGTAACCGTTCCGGACAGGATGTTTGTGAGGTCTTCCGGGGTGAGGTCGCTCATCTTGTAGTCGTTTACAATGCCCAGGTGCAGGTTTTCCCCGTCCGGGGTCACGTGCACCACGCCGGGAAGAGGGTTGTCGGCATTGTAGGCAATGTCATCTTCGGTGATAAGGACAATGTGGTCGTCGTCGTAACCGGCGTTTTTCAGCATCCGGTACATGTCCAAGGCATCGGCCTGATGGCGGTAGTTGACAAAACCCGTGGAGGTGGCCATCACCACCGCGCAGCGGTCTTCCAGAGCCTCATAAGTGACTCCCTTGTCGCTGATGGGCCGCTCCCATCCGCGGTATTTGTTCTCCTGGTCCCACATCTGGTCCATGGACGCCTTGTCGGCGTGGTCGTCCCGGGTGAAATAATCCACCAAGTGAAAGGCGCCGTCGAAGTAACGCCAGTAGCCGTACCAGGTTCCCAGCTGGCTGATGTGGGTTTCCCGGTCGAAAACCCAACTGCCGGAAGCGCCCGCCATACTGGGGATATGGCCGGACCGGATGCCGTGGAAGCCTTCGGAGAGGGCATCGGCCGTCCAGCCCATCTTGTTCCCTTCTCCGTCGCAGGCGTCCATCACGTCCACAATGGCTTCCCGGACGGTTTCAACTCCGGCGGCTTCCTTGTGGGCCAGGGCCAGGCACAGGAGGGTGATGCTGTCGAAAAGCTGGGCATATCCGCTTGCGATTTCCTGCCCGCTGAAGGCCTGGGAAGCTGCGGTGAACCCGCTCTCCGGACTGCCGGTAAGGGCCATTCCCTCGTATTCGTGCTGCAGTTTTCCTGCCAGGGAGGCGTTGCTGCCCAGGTCTGTGCAGTAGATGCGGGGAAGCAGGTGCTCGCCATTGGGCCCGTCATCCTGCGGGATGTTCTCTTCCGTCAGAACCTGGTCCAGCCAGAGGAAATCCTCTACGGAGGAAGGCACAAAGAGTATTCCGGACACGAAATTGGTAATGGCCGGTTTGCCCCAATAAATGTCTTTTATCTGCGCCCGCAGGCTTTCCTTGTCGGAGAAAGGATAGCTCTGCACCTTGGCAAAACCCAGCTCCGTGGCAAAGTAGGGAAGGTAGGCGGTAAAGGAGCTGGCATAGTCGTCGGACTCGCCGTCCCGGGACAGCAGCAGGATGCGGGTCACCCACATCTGGCGGGTCATAACGCTCAGGAGGGCCTGGGTCTGGGCCATGTCGCTCTCCGAGAGGCAGAAGATGTTGGGGTCCGTCTTGTTGCTGCCCGCGTAGATGCGCTGAATCTCGGCCGACGTCACGCTGGGCATGATGACGGGGATGCGGTAGGCCAGGCTCTCCCAGGCCACCAGACGGGCATCGCGGCTGTATTTGGGGCCGATGACGGCGACATAACCGTCGTCATGGGTAACGCGGGACACCTCGCTCTGCAGGTTGGCGGCATCTTCGTCTATCCATTCCAGCTCCAGGCTTACGCGCTCCTGCAGGCCTACCTGGGCCCTGGCCACATTGTCCAGGGCCTGCTGCACCACGGGCCTTTCGCTGTCCCAGACGCTGCGGGGCATGATCACCGCCACTTTGTAGGCGGTGGTTTTTACTTCTTGTACCGGAGCCTCTTTCCCGTTGCAGGCGCCCAGGACCAGGGCCGCCGCGAGGGTGATGAATGGGCTAATACGCATGGCTTGCCTCCTTTTCCAAAGCGGTTTGGGTGTACTGCGCCTCCAGCTTCCTGTAATCCTCCAGCAGCAGTTTGTAGTTATAGACCATGCCCGTTTTCTCCTCGAAGAAGCGGGGGTTGTACAGGATGCTCACATGGCCGGTGGAAAGGCCGAAGTCCGCGTGGGCGGGCCAGCTTTCTTCCTTGAGCCACAGGTTGATATACTCTTTCAACACGCCGCCCAGGTCGTAGATGAGCGAGTAGGGCAGCATTTCCGAGCAGGCGCCGCAATCCTCTCCGATGCCCAGGGAGACGGTGAACATGTTGCGGGAGTAGGAATAGGCCCCGGCGCGGGAAGCCCCGCAGACGGGCACGATGCAGGCATCGCTGGCCAGCAGGGGGGTGTCTCCCCCGAACTTCTGTCCCGTGAAGCCGTCGAGAAGCAGGTTGAAAAGCTGGTCCGGCATGTTCATGCCCTGGTAGGAGTCGCTTAGCACCAGCTGCTCGAAGTATTCGCCTCCGGCATCCCTGTAGCCTTCATGGATGCCTTCCGCCACGGTGTCCAACATGCGGTCTCCGTCCAGCGCCTTGATGAGCAGTATCTTGAAGGGATAACTGAGCGCACCGGCCAGCCAGGCGCCGCCATAGCGCTTGAGCTGGATGGTGGCCACGCCGTCTCCGAAGGTTTTGTCGCTGTCCAGCAGGAGTACGCGGCTCCCGGCGGGCTTCAGGCTTCCGGCCAGGTCTTCATACTGGGGACCGCAGAGGACAAGGGCGTCCTGGTTGCCGGATTCAGTCTGCCAGGCCTGGGCATAGGAACGGGCTTGCGTGAGGGTGGCGGGCCTCAGGAGCCGGAACACAAAGTTCTGGTTTGTGGCAGCATTTTCCATGACGGCCTTCAGGATGGTGTCGTCATAGCCGGCACCGGAAAAGCCGCTGTCGGGCGAGAACAGGATGGAGAGTTCCCGGGAAGACTGCACCACCTCCTCCTGCGGCGTCTTTTCACAGGAGGAAAGCGCCGTCAGAAGAACCGTCAAAAGCAATGCTTTTCTTTTCATATCTCTCAAAGATAGCAGTCATTCCTCGCACCCGCAAGCGCGCGCACGAATTCAAAAGATTTTTGTCACAAACCCAAAAGAAAAAACACGAATCCAAAAGGGCCGCGTCACAAAACCAAAAAAAGACAGTCCGCTATTAATGCGGCCGCTGCAACTCCCTGTAACGGGAAGGTGTCATGGCGTATTTGTTCTTGAAATCCGTGCTGTAGGTGCTGGCGTACTGGAAGCCGGACTTGGCGGCCACTTCTTTGATGCTAAGCTCCGGGTGTTCCGTGAGCAGATGGCAGGAATATTCCAGGCGGCAGTCGCGGATAAAATCCGGCAGGCTGCTGAACGCGCTGCCCTGCGAGAAGGCGGCACCCACCCGGTGCGCCGGAAGATGGGAAACGTCGATGAGTTTCTGCCGGTCAAAGTCCGGGTCCAGGAACAGGCGGTCCCGCTTGATGAGAAGTTGCAGGTCGCGGAACAGTTCCTCGTCGCTCGGTTTTCCTCCGGCGTATTCCGGCTCCGAAGCCTCATACATTTCCTTGTATTTCAGCGTTTCGGCAATCTGACCGGCCAGCACGCGGTTCTTGTGTTCAACAATCTGCTTCTGGTGCAGCAGCAATGCGGCCACGGCTGCGGCGACAACAAGGAGGAACAGGGCGAAGGACAGCATCATCCCCCTGACTCTGCTTTCGTTGCGTGCCCGTTCAATTTCCAGCTCCTGCTCCTTGGCGCGATAACGGGCGGCGTAGTCGTGTGCCTCGCTCTCCTGCAGTTTATCGGCCAAATCCCGGGTGAGCCGGGCGTAGCGGTGCATGTAGTCATAGGCCTCCGCGGGATGCCCCAAGGCGTTTGCGGCTATTCCCCGGTCCCTGAGGACAACGGCGTAGTCCGTGTTGAGGGTGTCGGCCCCCATCTGCTTTTCTATGATGTCATAGGTGGCCAGGGCATCCTTGTACTGCCCCAGGGCCATTTGGGCAGGGACAATCATCTTCCGGGCGCCCATGGTTTTTGCGTAGTTGGTGCTGCCAAGGAGGTTCAGGAAATACAGGGCCGAGTCCTTTTGGAAGGGGGCATAGGCATTGGCGAGGAAGGCATATGCCTGGCCGCGGGTGAAGTCCAGGTAGCGGGCGCGGTCTGCAGGCCGTTTGCTCCAGGAGAGCCGATAGCTGTCTTCGGCATAGTCGGCGCTATGCCGCTCATAGTGGTCCAGCCGGCGGAGTACGCGCCGGGGCAGCGGAATCACCTCCTGCGGGCGGCCCTGGTCGTTCAGGATATAGATTTTGCGCTTGACGGCAATGGTGAGGGCGTCCATCCGGTTGATGCTTCCGGGACGGTCCAGCTGCCCGATGATGTCATCCAGCATGTCCAGGCCCTCGTCCACCTGCCCCAGCGTGGCCATCGCCACCGCAATCTCCGCCCGGGTGCGCAGGACCTCCACCTCGTCGCCCATCTCCCGGCACACATCGGCCTTCTGCGTGGCCCAGCGGATGTAGGCCTCGTCGTCACTCTGCATGCGGCTGGTGTTGACAAGAAGGTCCAGCACGGCTGACTGCCGCTGCGGAATGCCCACCACGGAGTCGTGCTGGAGGAGCTGCTCGCAAAGCACCTGCGCCTCCTTCAGCTGCAGTTCTTCCTGCGAACGGCTGTAGATGGTGGCGCGGGTGAGCAGGGTATGGTACGGGTCTATGTTTCCCAGCAGGATGGCCGAATCCAGCAGGATGAGCGCCCGTTCAGGATTCCGGGCATAGGTCATCCGGATGGTGTCTTCCTGGTAGGGCGTGCTGCCCAGGTTCTTGATTTGATGCACCCGGGGACTCTTGCCGCAGCCCGCGACAAGCGCCAACGTGATGGCCAGAAGGATGCCGGCAATCTTTCTCATAAGGCAAAGATACTGCTTTTTGCTCAGAATAAAAACAACGTGACGAAAGTGAAATCAGAAAAAACCTTACACGCTGGTGGAATCGGTGGGACGATACGACATTTTCATGGACTGCTGCGTGGTGGGAGATGAAGACAAGTGGGCCGAAGAGTTCGAAATAGTGGACCTGCTGTCCCGCGACAATCCCATCAAGGACACGAACATCATCCGCTCGATGTCCAGGGCCGGGAAGCCCACGGACAACCCCGTCAACGAGGCTCTGAACGGCTGGATCAAGGAAGAACTCTATGCGGAGTTCCAGATAGACCGGTGCTGGAGAATCGCCGACTTCAAACAAACCATCGAACGATATGTCAAGTACTACAACACCCAA
>CAJOLS010000110.1 GCA_905235535.1 uncultured Bacteroidales bacterium | reverse complement strand
TGTACGCCGTATGCAGTGGGCCTACCACCATCTCTTTCAAAGTTCCGAAGTCCTCCCGCCAAGTGGCCATCTTGTCAAGATTTCTTCTCGTGACACACATTTTTTGCAAAGATACACTTTTCTTCGTCAAAAGCGGGACTATCTATGCCGAAGAAACGCAATACACTGTGAAATACATGATGCTGCCCCACTTTTTCCAGGGGTTTCACCTTCAAATCCGGGGCCGATGTCCATACCACGAAGGGTATCTCAATCTGCTCCCTCGGGGCCATGGAGAAGGGTACGCCGTGCATGTACAGGTTGTTTTCCCCCAGGGATTCCCCGTGGTCGGAGACAAACAGGACGCAGCCGCGCCTGTCCGGCAAAGCCCTCAGCATTTCTATCACGGAATGCATGAGGTAGTCTGTATAGACCAGGGAATTGTCGTAGGCGTTATTCAGTTCCCCGGGACTGGCCTTGGACATCTCCACCGTGTTGCAAACCGGCGTAAACACCTCAAATTCCGGCGGATAATTGGTGTTGTAGGCAGGGCCGTGGTTGGTGTAGCCGTGAATGACCACAAAGATTTTATCGGCCTCGCTCTTCTGGAGCTCCTCCTGCAGGCCCGCCAGCAGAATGCCGTCGTAGCGGCCGTCCTGCTCCGGATATTTTTCCCGAAGGTCCTGGATTCTGTAGTACTTTTCCGTATGCACCGGGGGTTCTCCCCAGTTGCTGGTTCGCCAGCTCACGTCCACCCCGGCGCGCTGCAGGTAATTGGGCAGGATTTCGTGGAGTTCCCGCGCCTCGAAGGGCTCCAGGATGGCCCGTACACCGGCGGCGGTATAGGTGGCGGAAGCATCGGCCACCAAGGCCACCACGCTGTCCCGGGAGGTATAAGGGTTGGTCTCCCTGGGATAGCCGTACAGGGAATAATGGTCCCGCCGGGCCGATTCCCCTATCATGAGCACGCACACATCCTTCGTCCCGGAAACGGAGGAAGGGTCCGGCATCGGAATCTCCTTGATATTCTTTTTCCTTTCCCCGTCAAAGTAACGGATGCTGTTCACAATATAGGACCAGGGCATGAGCAGGGCGCCCAGTTCCGTGGAATTGCGGTCTATCCACGGCCAGTTTTTCATATTGCCGAAAACTACGGCCAGCACAGCCGCCAGGCTGATGCCCGCCTGCCCCAGGAAACGCTTCCAGGAGCCGTAATCCAGTTTGCGCCGGATGACATAAACGGAAGGCAGCACGCCCAGAAGCAGCACATACAGCACGAAAGCCCAGGAGAAAAAGCCCGAAGCCTCCGAGTACTGGGTGCGCCATACATTGCCCATCATCTCGTCCGTTACCAGCACCTGGTAACCGTTCACGAAATACAGCATGATGGCATCCCCCACCAGGGTGAAGGCAACTATCCATCTTCCCACCGCCCGGAAGCAGAAGACCATCAGGTAATAGAAGAGATAATTGAGCCCCACCAGCAGCACCAGTCCCAGCACCGCCAGCATCACACTGTTGAATCCCCCTTCCATGCAGGAGGCGGCGTGCCGGAAAAAAGGCAGGTGGAAAGCCAGCAGGGTGTACAGGCTTAACAGCAGGCTGAAGGCGCTGAGTTTGGCTTTCTTGGGCGGAAGAGGTATCATTTTCTACGATATAATCTTACAAACAGACAGAGGGTGCCGGCCATCAGTGCCAGTATCAGCAGGTTGTACAGCACCGTGAGAACCCAGTTGACAGGCTGGGGAGTGTTGTCCATAGGACTGGCCGATACAGAGGCGTCGTACCGGGCAAAGGGGTTGGTGTAGATAACCTCTCCCCCGGGGAAATATGCCGTGAGGCGAGCGAAGGGTTCATCGGCCCCCAGGGTATATTCCACGCGGTCCGTATCCTTTGCCAACAGCAGTGTGGCATGGTCTTGCCCGTTCACGCGGATGCTGTCGGCCTTGCAGGAGAGCGTCATGTAAATTTTGCTTCCCTCCAGGCCTATGGTGCAGATTTGGGGCAAGCTCCGGTTCTTTTCCATCTTCTCCTCCCAGTCCCCGTCTCCGTAATTGGGGACGCGCATGGAATAATAGCAACCGCCAAGGAGGGTATTCTTAAGGTCTTCATACCGGGCCGACGGAGTACACAGGAAGTTGCAGCGGATGGCAATGTGCCGGGCGCTGCGGGCGTGGTGGAGGTCGTCATTGGCCAGGCCGAAACTATAGTGGCCGGCACTGAGGGCCTGGTCCCAATACTCGTTCTGGGTGCTTATGTGGGTGTCCAGCTCCATAATCTCATAGCCGGACAGGGCCTTCATATCCACCTCCGTAAGGCCGATGGTGCGGTACGGATGGTTCAACTGGATAAAGTCCGAACTTCGGCCCAGATAATTCAGTTCAAACTGCATCTGGGAAGTGAGGATGGGAAGAAGAGGGTCCCAGTGGACAACTCCCCGGCTGCCAAAAACCAGTTTGTGGAACTTGAACGGGCTGTATCCCTGCTCATACACATTCACCTGCAGCGAAGGGTCGAAGGGATGGGGGGTGAGTTCGTTGTGGTTGGAAAAAGTGACTATGTCATAGCCCAGTTTCCGGTAGGTGTCATAAGTTTCCTGCGGCCAGGCCTCGCACTCGTTGGGAGGGAAAGGCCCTTTCACGCGGGTGTGGGTATGGAAATTGGCCCGCTTCCAGCCCTGCACGGTATCCAGGACGCTGTAGGGGTTGAAGATATCCGGTCCGCTGAACGGACGGGGCTCCCGGAAACTGTAAATGGGGCTTACACCGGTAACCCATACGGCCATCATCAGCAGCAGCAGAATAGAAGCTGCTGCCGTGTAAAGGATATGCAGGAGTTTTCTCACTATATTTTCTTCATCTTGGACTGGGGCACCAGCACATTCAGGGAAGCGGGCTGCACATCCACGGCAAATTCCGTACCGGCCTCAAAAGGGTCTCCGTCGTAGTGGACGGCGCCCGCACCGCTGCGGCTAATGTGGAAACGGCTGCCCGTAAAATGCAGGAAATGCTTGCTGGTAGGGGCCTGGCCCATCATCAGGCGGGCGGCCAGGTCCGGGATTTCCAGGGTGGAGAAAGGGTTCACCACCACCACGTCCAGCAGGCCGTCCTGGAGCGAGGCCATGGGCGCAATGCGCGCCTGGTTGCCCCACTGGTTGGCATTGGCCACCGTCACAAACACGGCCTTTCCTTCCCACAGCACGCCCTTTTCCGAACTAATCCTGTATTGGGAGAGCGAATGCTGTTTCCACTCTTCCCAGGCCAGGGTTACGTACTTGGGCAGGCCGCGGGTGGTGGAGCGGGCAAACTCCAGGCTCACCCTGGCGTCCAGGCCGAAGCCCACAGTGCAGAAGAAGGGCTGCCCGTTCATCCGGCCCACGTCTATGCGGGTCTGGCAGGCTTTGTTCAACGTATCGATGGCGCGGGCCGGAGCCCGGCTGATACCCAGGTGCAGCGCCAGTCCGTCCCCGCTTCCGCAGGGAATGATGCCCAGGCACTTGTCTGTATCGGCCAGCCCCCGGGCCACCTCGCTCACCGTTCCGTCTCCCCCTACGGCCACCACCACATCGGCCTCCGTTTCCCGTGCCATCTTATACGCTTCGCCGGCGTACGAGGTGAACAGGATCTGAGGCTGGTATAAGGACAAGTCCAGGTGTTTCCCGATGGCGGAAAGCACCTGTGACTTGTCGTTCTGCCCCGAAATGGGATTTACTATGAAGGTAATCTTACGTGGCATATCAGTGTCTTAGGGAGCAGGAGGCGCAGGCATCAGAGTAGTTGCCGTCGCACAGCTTCTTTCCTTTCTGCCTTGCCAGCATTTCCATCTCTTCCTGCTTGGCGCATTTGATGCCCCGCTTGCGCATTTCCGGATTCGTGGAGATTTCTCCGTCGGGGAAAGGCCGATGGAAAAAGAAGATGTTCACGCCCAGCAGCAGCACGGCGATACCCACGAAAAGAACGGCGGCAAGCAGCGTTTTCATTTCATGAAAACATTAAATATCAAACGTTACCCCCTCCCGACCCCCCTCGGGGAAGGGACTTTGGGTGCTAAAGAGGAAACTCGGAGGAAATGGGTTCGTAATTATAGACGCGGAGGATCATCCTGGCGAAGGTGTCGGCCAGGGAGACCACGCGGAACTTGCCCTGGAAAGCCTTCTTGGAAGGATCCAGCGGAATGGTATCCGTCACGTACACCTCGCAGAGGGCGCTCTTGTCTATGCGCTCGTAGGCGGGGCCGGACAGCACCGGGTGCGTGGCAAAGGCACGGACACTCTTGGCGCCGCGCTTGAGGAGCTCGTTGGCGGCCTCCGTAAGCGTGCCGGCGGTGTCAATGATATCGTCGATGATGACGATGTCGCGGCCCTCCACCTCTCCGATGGGGACAATCTTTTCAATCACATTGGCCTTGGCGCGCGTCTTGTGGCAGATGACCACCGGCGTGTGCAGCTTCTTGGCATAGGCGTTCACGCGCTTGGCGCCGCCCATATCCGGAGCGGCCAGGGTGAGGGTGTCCTTGTACTCCTTGGCCAGTCCTTCCAGCGTGTGCAGGAAATCGTAGCTGGCATACAGGTGGTTCACGGGAAGGTCGAAGAAGCCCTGAATCTGGTCTGCGTGGAGGTCGCACGTCATCACGGCATCTGCGCCGGCCACCTTGAGCATATTGGCCACCAGCTTGGCGCCAATAGAGGTACGGGGCTTGTCCTTGCGGTCCTGGCGGGCCCAGCCGTAGTAAGGCATGACGGCAATGACCCGGTTGGCCGATGCACGCCTGGCGGCATCGATGGCCAGCAGGAGTTCCATCAGGTTGTCGGCCGTAGGGAAAGTGGACTGGATAATGAAGCAGGTTGCCCCTCTCACGCTTTCGGCGTAATAGGGTTGGAATTCACCATCGCTGAAACGGGAAATCTCCAGGGGACCCAGGGAAACCTCGGGGTCCGATTCGGGTTTCATGCGATTCATCGCAGCGACTACCTTCTCCGCAAAATAGCGGGAGGCATCACAAGTAAACAGCGCCATACGGTGCTTATGGACATCGTTTATCATAAAGTTTTGAGGATAGAAGCAATATAATCCAGGATTTCTTCCCTGCCGGTACCCTTGACCGACGAAGATACAAAAATACAAAAACGGGCGGCAGCTCTTCCCAGTCTTCCAGGAGCCGTCCCTTGTTTTTCAGAATCTGCTGCTGCAGGGCCTCCGGGCCTTGTTTATCGGCCTTGGTGAAGATAATGCCGAAGGGGATGCCCTTTTCTCCCAGCTCGGAGATGAACCGGAGGTCCACCTCCTGCATGTCGTGGCGGGAGTCCAGCAGCACCATCAGCATCACCAGTTCCTCCGAATGGTTGATGTAGTCCCAAATCATGTGACGCAGCCGGGCGCGGGCGCGGTCCGGCAGCTTGGCAAAGCCATAACCCGGAAGATCCACCAGGTACCAGCTGTCGTTGATGAGGAAATGGTTCACTAACTGGGTTTTACCGGGCGTCTGGGAAGTCTTGGCCAGCTTGGAATTGCCCGTGAGCATGTTGATGAGGGAACTCTTGCCCACATTGGAGCGGCCGATAAAGGCGAATTCCGGCAGCTTCCGCTCCGGTTTCTGCCCTACACGGGTGCTGCTTCCAGCAAATTCCGCTTTGGTAATCTTCATAAAAAGGCCTGCTCCCTAAATAACATACAAAGATACAAATTAATTCTTAACTTTGCGATATGGAGCAAGACGAAAAATACATGCGGGAAGCCCTTCGGGAGGCCCGTCTGGCGGCCGATGCAGGAGAAATTCCCATCGGGGCCGTGGTGGTGTGGAAAGGGCGCATCATCGGCCGGGGCCACAACCAGACGGAGCGCCTGCACGACACCACCGCCCACGCGGAAATGCTGGCCATCACCGCCGCCACAGAAACCATGGGCGGCAAGTACCTGAGCGACTGCACCCTGTACGTTACTGTGGAGCCCTGCCCCATGTGCGCCGGGGCCATGGCCTGGGCCCAGGTGGGCCGCGTGGTGTACGGCGCCCCGGACCAGCGCCGCGGCTACTCCCTCTTCTCCCCTTCCCTCCTCCACCCCCGCACGGAGGCCGTGGGCGGCATCCTCCAGGAAGAATGCGTACAGCTCATGCTCGATTTCTTCAAAGATAAGCGCTAACGTTTCTTCCCCTCCTCTCTTTCCCACGCCTAAAGCACAATATGTGGTCTACAGCGCGTAAAGTGTGCTTTAGGCAGGGGTGAAAACCAGAGGGTAAAGCACAGTTTGAGGCACAGGAGAACGAAAGTGTGCTTTAGGCAGGGGTGAAACCAGAGGGTAAAGCACAGTTTGAGGCACAGGAG
>CAJOLS010000109.1 GCA_905235535.1 uncultured Bacteroidales bacterium | reverse complement strand
CTCGCGACCCCCGGCGTGACAGGCCGGTATTCTAAACCGACTGAACTACCGCACCAAGTTTTCAGTGAACTTCCCTTTCGGGATTGCAAAGGTACAAACAAATTTTGATTCTGCAATACCTTTTGCATTTTTTTTGAAAACCATTTCACATCCTGCCAATTGAGGGATTGGAATAAAGATACAATTATTATCCGTATCTTAGCGCCATGAAACGCATTTTCACCACCCTGGTCCTCATCGGCCTTCTCACCTGTTCCTGCGGCGTGCTCTCCACCACCGGAAGAAACCCGGACAAAGATTATCGCTTTAACGCCTCCCGGGACTGCATCACCCTCCAGCACGAGGTGCGCGGAGCCTGGCTCACCACCGTGGGCGGCTACGACTGGCCCGATAAGAACGACAACGCCAACACCCAGAAACAAAAGCTCCACGGCCTCATCCGGAAAATCCGGGAAGCCGGCTGCAACGTGGTCTTTTTCCAGGTGGTGTCCAACATGGACGCCATGTATCCGTCGGCCATCCTTCCCTGGAGCCATGTGATTACCGGCACCCAGGGGCAGGACCCCGGCTACGACCCCCTGACGGAAGCCATCAACGCCTGCCGGGAGCAGGGGCTGGAAATCCACGCCTGGCTGAATCCCCTCCGCGCCGGGAACATGGCCATGGAACGCAGCCCTATGCACGTGGTGAAGGAGCACCCCGAATGGATTCAGCAGTATGGCAGCAACTATTTCCTGGACCCCGCCCTGCCGGAAGTGCGCCAGCGCCTGGCAGACATAGTGACCGAACTGATGACCCGCTACCCCCTGGACGGCATCCACATGGACGATTATTTTTACCCCAACGGGCTCCAGGCCGATGAAAAGCAGTGGAACGACTCCACCTCCTTCGCCCTCTCCGGCAGCGGCACAGACATGGAGGAATGGCGGTACCGCAACATAGACGCCTGCGTGAAGGCCATGTATGACGCCGCCCACGCCGCCAAGCCCGAAGCCCTGTTCGGCATTTCCCCCGCCGGCCGCCTGGAAAACACCCTCAAGCTTTATGCCGACCCTCGCCGCTGGGTGGCCCAGGGCACCGTGGACTACCTGGTGCCGCAAATCTACTGGCCCCACGGCCACAGGACGGCCGATTTCAAGCTGGTGCTGGACAGCTGGAAAGACATAGCCGGAGACGTTCCCCTGTTCTGCGGCCTGGCCGCCTACCGCCTGGGAGAAAGCGGCTTTGAGTCCATGGAAGAATTCATCCGCCAGGTGGAAGACAGCCGCCAGGCATCCTGGAGCTGGGGCCATGTGTGGTTCCGCACCGCCTTTGTCCTGACGAACCAATTCCTGCCCACCCTCAGGGATGTCATCTACCAGTACGGTTCCCTGGTTCCCCAAATGGGCCACAGCACCCGGAACGCCCCCGCCCGCCCCACAGTAACCCTTACCGGCAAGCAGCTCCAGTGGGCCGAGGTGGAAGGGGCCGATGGCTACGCCGTCTATCAACTGGTCCGGGAAAGGACAAATTCCAGGGACTGGACCGGCCAGCTCGTTTACCAGGGGCCGCATATCACCTTCGAGGGCAGCGAGCGCAACAATTATGTGGTCATCTCCTATTCCGGAAGGGAAAAGTCGGATATCTCGGAGGTTATCTTCATCCCCACGGCGCGGTAACGAAAAAAGCCGGTCCCGAAAGGAACCGGCCCGCTTTTATCCGGGAAGGGACTAGTAAGTAACCACGGGCTCCAGCTTCTGGGCCAGTTCGATGTACTTGGCAATTTCCTTCTCAACCGGGGTGCGCTTGCACAGGTGCTTGGACTCGTTCACTTCCAGCATCTTGGCAGCCAGGTTGGCGGCATTGCGGGTGCGGAGTTCCTTCACGGTATCTACACCGGCGGCTTCCAACAGTTCGGAGAACTGGGGGCCTACGCCCTTGACACGGAACAGGTCTGCGTGGTTGACCCAGGTGAGGATCAAATCTCCACGGATGCCGGTCTTCTCTTCCAGAGCCTTGCGGCCCTTGGGGCTGGCGCCTTCCTTGAGCAGTTGATCTACAGTTTCAATGCCGATGGCGACGAGCTTTTCGGCGTACACAGGGCCGATACCCTGAATGTCAATGATTTTGTAAGCCATAGTGTAAATAATATTTAGTGGTTTTGAAAGCCAATTCATCCTCAAAGTTAAAAAAATCCACTGAAAAAAGGAATTTTTTTCATATATTTGCAGTTGTAGGCGAATTTTATGGAAAACTTTCCTTTAGACAGCGAAAAGATTTATATCTCTTCGGACATGCTCACGCTGGACTGCGAAGACGGTCCGGTGACGTTGAAAGTTTCCGACTGGCTTCACAAAGACCCCGTGCGCATCCACAGGATGATTGTCAAGGAAAAAACCCTCCAGGTGGACCAGATGGAGGTATTCACCCCCCTCGTATCCAAACTCAGAAGGGCGGATTATGAGTATTACAAGCGCATCATCGGGCTCAAGATGATGATAGATTTCCCTGGATTCCCTTCGGAAATAGAAGCCCGCATCCCCTACGACACAGATCCCATCGCCTTTTACAAATGGTGGCGCAAGGGCAAGAACGAACACCGCGTGTACCTCTCTCCCGCCTATCAGTTCAAACTTTTCCAGAAAGTGTCCCACATGGAGCCCAAGATTATGCTCAAGAAGGACATCGATTTTGTTAAGACCTTCTGACCATGACCTTGGAAGAAATCCTGGCCGTCCCCACAGCTGCTTCTGAGGAAGAGCTTGGCAGGGACATTTGGGACGGCGACAATTGTGTAAGTTATTCGGCCGACGGGAAACGGCTGCTGGATGCGGAGAATTTCCCTTCGGAAGTCACCGTCCGGGAGGGCTGTGAGGTCATCTGCGACGAAGCCTTCGCCTTCCAGGAATATATGGCCGGCCGAAAGATAGGGGAAGAGATTCCCTTGGAAGAACGCTCCTCCTACCTGGAAAAGATTTCCCTGCCGGGTTCTGTCACCCACATCGGCGCCGCCGCATTTTGCGAATGCGGGGAACTGGTCAAAATCAAGCTTCCCGCCGGACTCCTGAGCATAGGAGCATCGGCCTTTGCCGATTGCTGGCAGCTGGAAAAAATCACCCTTCCTGCCGGGACGCGCGTCATCGGCCCCGGGGCTTTCCAGGGATGCATCAACCTGTACCAGATTAAGCTGGACAAGGCTTTGGAGGTGATAGGTGAAGATGCCTTTGAAGATTGCGAGAGCCTGGAAACCATCATCATCCCCCACGGCATGCTGGACCATTTCATGAACCTCCTGCCCAAGGAACTGCACCCCCTCATAGAAGAATTATGACCGGACAAAACTTCAAGGTAACCCACGACGGTTCCCTGCTGCCCTATCTGTTTGAAATCCTTTCCGGCCAGTCCCGTACCGGCGTCAAGAACCTCCTTTCCAAAGGCCAGGTGCTGGTGAACGGGGAAAGGCAGACGGCCTTTGACTGGCCGCTCAAGGCGGGAGACCGGCTCACCATCCTGCCCAAGGGCATTTCCATGGCCCGCGCCACACGCTCCGACGCCCGGGAAGAAGTAATCAAGGCCGGCGTGCAGATTCTCTTCGAAGACGAGAACTACATAGTGGTGGACAAACCCTCCGGCATACTGTCCGTAGCCACCGGCAAGGAGAAAAAGACGCTGTACTCCCTCCTGAACGCCTATATCAAGGTGAATGCACGCATGCAGCGCAAGGAAGACCTCCTTTCCGGCCGGGAGCCGGACCGTTCCAACGCCAAAATCTGGATTGTACACCGCCTGGACAAGGGAACTTCCGGCGCCATGGTGTTTGCCAAGAACGAGCGTGCCAAGGACATCCTCCAGAGCAAATGGAAGGACTTGGTGGCCGAAAGAAAATATGTAGCCTGGCTGGAAGGCCACCCGGAAAAAGAAAGGGGCGCCATCCAAACGTGGCTGGTAGAGAATGCCAAGTCCCTCAAGATGAATTCCTTTGACACGGAAGTAAAGGACGGCCAGCTGGCCATTACCCATTACCGCGTACTCAGCACCAGCCGCCATTATTCCCAGGTGGAATTCTCCCTGGAGACGGGCCGCAAGAACCAGATTCGCGTGCATTCCGCCACCCTGGGCTGCCCGGTGGCCGGTGACGAGAAATACGGTGCCCAGACAGACCCCATCAAGCGCCTGGCCCTGCACGCCCACACGCTGGTGTTCCGCAACCCCTTCTCCGGCAAGATGGTGCGTTGCACCTCTCCCCTCCCCGAATCCTTCGAAATCTTCACCAAACGATGACAGAAAAGACCATCCTTTCCGGCAACCTCCAGCTCATGGCTGCCGTCACGGCCCCGGAGCATCCCCAGGCCGCAGTAGTATTTGTGCATGGCATGGCCGAGCATAAAGAGCGCTACTACCCCTTCATGAACTACCTCTGCGAGTTGGGATACGCATGCGTCATCTACGACCAGAGGGGCCACGGCGCCACCGCCCGAACCCCCGACGAGCTGGGCTACTTCGGCAAAGACGGCTTAATGAACCTGATAGAAGACACCCACGCCGTAGTCCGGTGGACCCGGGAGCAGTATCCCGGCCTCAAAGTCTTCCTCTTCGGTCACAGCATGGGCTCCATGGTGGCCCGCAGTTTTGCCAAGAAATACGACGATGAAATAGACGGTCTGGTGGTCTGCGGAAGCCCCTCCGACAACGGAGCGGCGGGCATGGGCATCCTGGTCACCCGCCTCATCCAGCTGTTTAAGGGAGACCACTTCCGTTCCAAGAAGGTAGCCATGATGATTTTCGGCCCGCATACCAGGAAATTCAAGATTGAAGGCATACGCAACGCCTGGCTTTCCTCCGACAAAGACAACGTGGTAAAATACAACGAAGACCCGCTCTGCGGCTTCCTCTTCACCCTGAACGGCTATCGCGTAGTGATGCAACTCACTCAACAGACGTATTCCCCCCGCGGCTGGGCGGTGAAAAAACCCGACATGCCGGTGCATTTCCTGGCCGGCAGCGCGGACCCCTGTATCATTACCACAGATCATTTTTCCAAGGCCGTGAGTTTCTTCCGCAGCCGCGGCTACCGCCAGGTCACCAGCAAAGTGTACCCCGGGCTTCGCCACGAAGTGCTCAACGAACTGGGCAAGGAAGAGGTATGGAAAGACGTTGAAACCGTCCTTAAGAGCTGGGTATAAGAGTCTGTTTTGAAATGATTGATATTTTTATTTATTTTTTGTGGAAATTTTTCTTGAAAATTTTTGGCCATAGGGGTTCCTATGGGTGAAAATTTTTGAGGAAACCTAAATTCCGCAAAATACAAAACTTTTTTGCCTGATGCCTCCTGACGGCGGTCGGTGATGCCCGGTTTTGCTGCCGGGCTGGGTGTCAGCCCGGTCAA
>CAJOLS010000108.1 GCA_905235535.1 uncultured Bacteroidales bacterium | reverse complement strand
GGAGGGCTCGTAGAGACGCAGTTCCGCCTCCGTAGAGGCCGTAAAATCCTCCACGGCCCCTATTTTTACCCAGAACTCACTGGCCCCGGCAAACCAGGAATCGAACTGACGCTTGGCCTTGAACGAGCGAAGAACCAGGGTTTTGATGTCGGAGGCCGACTTGGAAACCACCAGGTTTCCCCCACCCTGCCCCCAGGAGGGGTCTTCCCTCCGCAGCATCTCCAGGGTCTTGTAATCGGCATCGGAATTGCGGTTAACCACCCATACAGGCTGCTCCCGGGCCATTTCTTCCGTCACCAGCACCTTGGACACGGAACCGTCGGCCTCCAGGACATAACCCTCATTCTGCGTAGCGTCCCCGCCGGGGTCAAAGGTGATGACAGGCTTGGCATCCCCGTTCCACTGGTCGGAGAAAGGCCAGTAAATTTGGATGTCGGAGGCCGAAAGGGCATCCAGCCAGGCATCGGGGTCTTCCATGCCTCCGGAGGCCTTGGTGGCATACACCGCTTCCTTCAGAAGCTCGCGGAGGGGCTTGCTGTAAGTATCGGCCTTGGTGCACCCCACATCTCCCACGCCGCACCCGGGCTCTGCAAAAAGCTCCTGCATCCGGTATTCTTCGTCGTAGCCGTTGGCGGCCGACGCCCGGGCGGCATCGTAAACCTCGTCCAGCTGTTCGCCGCCCAGGGGGACATGGGAGAGGACGCGGGCTACATCTTCCAGCAGCACGGCAGGTTCTTCGCCGGGTTCCTGCTCATCTACCGGGGTTAACAAAACCTCTTCGCATCCGAAGAGGGAAACTGCGCAAAGGGCAGCCAAAAAGACTTTGTACTTCATAACACAATAGCCGGAAAAAGAACTCCGGTTCCTTGTTGCAAAGTACCGAAAACTTATCCGTGTAAAAAACGTTTCACACGGATAAGTTTAAAAACCGCATTTCACAAGGGTATAGTGCCTATTTCTTGTAGAAAACAAAGCGCGTTTTGTCAAAAAAGTCCTTCACTTGTTCCACATCCGTGAACCCCCGGGATGAAAAGACGGCCTGCGTTTCGGCTCCCAACTCTTCGTTGATTTCCGTAAGGCCCATGCCTTCGGCCGATAAAAAACGCAGGGACCAGGAAGCGATGGCCCGGTAAAACAGCAGCGGATCTTCATCCGGGACAAAGAGGGCCGACGCCGGCTCATAATCCAGCACATTGCGGCGCATGAGGGCTTTTTCCTCCTCCCGGATATAGGGCGGATTGGAAAGGATGAGGTCGAAGGGGCCATAGGGAAAATCCTGAGAGGAATCCAGGACATCGGCCTTGACAAAAACGGGGGCAAGGGCGCCTGCACTCTTGAGTTCAGAGGCAAAATTCTGCCCTCTGGCCACCTCCAGGGCCCCGTCGGAAATATCCACGCCCACTACCTGGGTGCCGGGCACTTCCAACGCCACCGACCAGGCAATGTTGCCGGAACCGGTACAAAGGTCCAGCACACGGACCGGCTCTGCGCTTTTGCCATACGGGCTTCGCATGCGGTGAAAACGGTCTGCCAGCTTGACGGCTTCCCGCACCAGCAGTTCTGTTTCCGGGCGGGGGATGAGCACATCGGGAGTGACGTGGAAACGACGGCCACAAAACTCACACACCCCCGTAACGTACTGGACGGGCTCTCCGTTTTTCAGCCGTTCCAGGCCCGCCTGGAGAAGGGGCTCATCCTTTTGGGCCACCTCGTAGCGAGGCTCAATGATATGGGTATAGCTCTGGGTGCCGACAAGTTCTTCGCACAGCATCAGCACCAGGCTGCGGGCCTCGGCCGTGGGGTACAACGCCTCCAGGGCACGAGTCCCCCCTTTCAGGAAATCTACCAGAAGCATTCCCTACGAATTCTCGATGATGGTGGTAAGAAAATCCGTGATGCTTATCCCGGCCGTACGGATCATCTTGGGGACCAGGGATGCGTTGGTCATGCCCGGGATAATGTTCACTTCCAGGAAATACAGACCGTCTTTGGCCGCGAGGTAATCCATGCGAACGAGGCCCTTGCAGCCCAAGTATTCATAGATACGCCTGCTGGTTTCCTGGACGGCCAAAGTGAGCTCTTCAGACACCTGGGCAGGACAGACCTCCTGGCTATATCCGTTGTACTTGGCATCGTAGTCGAACCAGCCGGTTTCGGAGATGATTTCAATGATGGGAAGGGCCTTTACCTCCTTTCCGTCCCTATAGACGGCGCAGGTGAGCTCATGCTCTGCGGAAACGGCCTTTTCCACCAGGGCCGTGTTTCCTTCCGTGAAGGCAAAGCGGACGGCGGCAGGCAGGTCTTCGGCCTTTTCTACCTTGGTGATGCCGAAACTGGAGCCTCCGTTGGTGGGTTTCACAAACAGCGGAAGGCCCAGGCGTTCCACGGTTTTGGTGCAGAAGGCGTCGATGTCATCCCCCATGCGGACGAAGGCATCCGGCGACAACTTCACAAAGTCCTGCGCACGAAGATAGCTTTTGCAGGAATACTTGTCGAAGGCCACCGTGGTAACAAAGGCGCTGCTGGTGGAGTGGGGAATGCCCAGCATCTCAAAGTACCCCTGCAACAGCCCCGTCTCTCCGGGGGCGCCATGCTGCATGATGTAGGCGAAATCAAACTTGATTTTCTCTCCCAGGACCACCACGGAGAAATCCGACTTGTCCACCACGGGCTGAGCGCCTTCCGGGAAAGCCTGGCGCATGCTGTTGGCCTTTCGCATGGCCACCAGCTTCCACTGCCCGAGACGGGCGAAAATCTCGTAAACGTCGTATTTGAATTCATCTATGCGGGAGGCCGTGAACTCGCCGCTGCGGCAAGATACTTCCCATTCCGACGAATCGCTGCCGTAAATGACGGCTATCGCTTGATACTTTGTCATTCTGATACTTTATTCAAAGTAATAGTTTTCCAAATCTGAGATTTCGGGGTTGGCATTTTCGGCATCTTGTCTCACCCCGTTACAATAATCCCCTTTCAGGCTCTCCGGGAACACATCGGATTCCGATATGCCCAGGGTTCCATCCCTGAGAACCTTCTGCATCCACAGGCCCCAGATGGGCAGGGCCATGTTGGCTCCCTGGCCCAGGCTGGTGCTGGTGAAGTGGACGTAACGGTCTTCCGCGCCCACCCATACACCTGCGGTGATGGTTGGGGTATAGCCTATGAACCAGCCGTCGGAGTTGTCGTTGGTGGTACCCGTCTTGCCGGCTATCTCTCCCTTGAGACCATAGCGGAAGCGCAGGCGGGCGCCTGTGCCGCCGGCATCCACCACGGTACGCATCATCTGGATCATGGCGCCGGTGGCCCGCTGGGACAGGGCTTCGCGTTTGCGCTCGCTGAACTGGCCCAGCACGTTGCCGTCACTGTCTTCGATACGGGTGACGAAGATGGGATAAGTATAGGTGCCTCCGGAAGGGAAGGTGTTGTAGGCGGTAACCATATCGTAAACGGACAAATCGGCCGAACCCACGCAGAGCGAAGCCACAGGGTCCACGAAGCCGGTAATGCCCATCTTGCGCATCATGGAAACCATGGAAGGGGCTCCCAGTTCCTTCATCAGGTGGGCCGATACGGAGTTGGAGCTGTGCGCGAGGCCCCAGGAGAGGTCCACCATGGTGCCGTCGGCGTGGGGATCCTGGGGAGACCAGGTGTTTCCGTCGTTCACCACAATGACAACCGGCGAATTGGGCACGGGGTCGCAGGGCGTCATGCCGGACTCCATGGCCTCCGTATAGAGGAAAGGCTTGATGGTGGAACCCACCTGGCGCTTGCCCTGGCGCACATTGTCGTATTTGAAATAGCGGTAGTCGGGACCGCCCACATACGCCCTCACATGACCGGTTCCGGGTTCGATGGCCATGAAAGCGGCCCGGAAGAAGGACTTGTAATAGCGGATGGAATCGTCCGGGGTCATGGTGGTGTCCCGGTAGCCGGGCTTGTCCCAGGTGAAGACCCGCATCTTCACGGGCACCTTGAAGGAGGCGTTAATCTCCGCTTCGCTGTAACCGGCGGCGCGCATCGTGCGGGTGCGGTCGCTCCAGCGGCGGGCCTGCTTCATGGTGGTTTCTATGACGGATTTGTCCGTATCGGCCGTGAAAGGAGGGTTCTTGCGGTTTTTGAGCTCTTTCCAGAAAGCGTTCTGGAGATCCTTGCCCAGGTGCTCTACGATGGCCTCCTCCGCGTAGCGCTGCATCTTGTAATTGATGGTGGTGTAGATGCGGAGGCCGTCACGGTCCAGGTCGTAGGGGGTTCCGTCGCTCTTGGAATTCTTGTTGAGCCAGCCGTACAGGGGATCGTCGGCCCAGAGGAGGGAATCGGCCTGGTAATCTTCCTGGAACTGGTAGGAGGAGCGTTTGGGCTGGGTGGCGTTCATGGTTCGACGCAGCATGTCCCGGAAGTAGGGGCCTACGCCGGTGGTGCGGTCTCCCTGGCGGGACAACAGCACGATGGGCAGTTCCTTCAGCGAGTCGCACTGCTCCTTGGTAAGGTATTTCATGGATTTCATACGCTCCAGTACCAGGTTGCGGCGCTTCAGGGCGTTGTCCGGATTGATGGCGGGATTGTAGCGGGTGGGCTTGTTCACCATGCCCACCAGTACGGCGCTCTCCTCTACCAGAAGGTCTGAGGGCTGTTTGCCGAAGAACTGGTTGGCGGCGCTGGAAATGCCGTAGGAATTGGATCCGAAGAAAATGGCGTTCAGATACAGGTCCACAATCTCTTCCTTGGTATAGTTTCTCTCCAGCTTGATGGCGGTAATCCACTCCTTGAGCTTGATCCAAATCATTTTCACCTTTCCCACACGCTCTCCCCGGGGATACAGCGTCTTGGCCAGCTGCTGGGTGATGGTGGAACCGCCGCCCTGGGAAGAATCCCTTCCCAGGAGGGTTTTGAACATGACGCGGGCCAGGGACTGGATGTCCACGCCGGAGTGCATGTAGAAGCGCTTGTCTTCCGTGGCCACAGTGGCCTGCACCAGCGAGGGGGCCAGTTCGTCATACCCCACGAAGGTCCTGTTTTCTATATGGTAGGTAGTGAGGATTTCCCCTTCCTCTGCAATGACCTGCGTGGCCAGCTTGGTGTCCGGGTTCTCCAGCTGCTCCAGGGAAGGGATGTCTGCAAAGGCCCAAACCACACAAAGCAAAAGGAACAGGGCTGCGAACGGGGCTACCAGAACTATCCAGTACCACTTGACTATCTTTTTCTTCTTGTCGTCTGTCATCTTGCCAATTTTTCTTGTGCGCTCAAGACCTTAGGTCTTGGCAAAAGTTCCAGTTGCAAAAGTAGTGAGAAAATTTGGAAATATGCCTCAAAACAACTTTACTTTGCAGAAAATTTAGGACTATGAGCGGTAAGAATTGCACAAGGCGGACACCATTCAAAAATACTTGGACAAGAACGAGTGGACGGTGAAGGCTTCCGTGGGTCACATCCGGGATTTGGAAGAACATAAACTGAGCGTGGACGTGGAGCATGGCTTTACGCCCACCTATGTGGTTCCCGCCGACAAGAAAAAGATAGTGGCCGATTTGAAAAAGCTGGCCGCCGGGGCGGAGACCATCTGGCTGGCCTCTGATGAGGACCGCGAGGGAGAAGCCATTTCCTGGCACCTGATGGAAACCCTCCGGCTGGATCCGGAAAAGACCCGCCGCATCACCTATCAGGAAATTACCAAGACCGCTTTCATGAACGCCCTGGAGAATCCCCGCACCATAGATATGAATCTGGTGAACGCCCAGCAGGCCCGCCGCGTGCTGGACCGCCTGGTGGGTTTTGAACTCTCCCCCATCCTGTGGCGAAAGATTCAGCCCAAGCTAAGCGCCGGACGCGTCCAGAGCGTAGCCCTGCGCCTGATTGTGGACCGGGAGAAGGAGATTATGGCCTTCCAGCCCGCTCCCTACTACCGCCTGGAGGCCGATTTCCATCCGGAAGGGGTTTCCTCCACGGTCAAAGCCACCTTGGACACGCGTTTTGCCACGGAGGCGGAAGCCCGCAAGTTCCTGGAAGACAGCATGGGCGCCACCTACCGCGTAGCCTCCATCGAAAAGAAGGAAGGCGTGCGGGTTCCGGCGGCCCCCTTCACCACTTCCACCCTGCAGCAGGAAGCGGCCCGCAAACTGCGCTTCCCCGTTTCCACCACCATGCGGGTGGCCCAGGCCCTGTACGAGCGTGGACTCATCACCTACATGCGTACAGACTCTACCAACCTGTCCAACCTGGCCCTTTCCACCGCCAGGCAGTTCATCACGGAGAACTACGGGGCCGAATACCTCCATACCCGCCAGTACCGCACCAAGTCCAAAGGCGCCCAGGAGGCTCACGAAGCCATCCGTCCCACCTTTATCTCCCATGTGGAAATTGAAGGGACTGTCCAGGAAAAGAAACTGTACGAGCTCATCTGGAAGCGCACCGTAGCCTCCCAGATGGCCGAAAGCCGCGTGATGAACACCACCCTCAAGGTATCTTCGGACAAACGTCCGGAGCAATACGGCATCCAGTCCGTGGAGATTCTCTTTGACGGATTCATGAAGGTATATCTGGAAAGCCGGGACGAGGAGGAAAACGCGCCCGAGGAGGAGGTGATCCTTCCCGGCCTCAAGCAGGGAGACCGTATGGTGGAAGGGGATATCAACGCCTTTTGCAAGTTCACCACCCCGCCCTCCCGCTATTCCCAGGCCACCCTGGTGAAGAAGCTGGAAGAGCTGGGCATCGGCCGTCCTTCCACTTATGCCGCCACCGTGGACACCCTTACCAAGGGCCGCGGATATGCCGTGATGGGAGACAAGGAAGGCAAGAGCTTCAAGGTCACCAACCTCTGCCTCAAGGGCGGCGTGGTCAAGGCCAAAGAGAAAACCGAGGTGGTGGGGGCCGAGAAAGGCAAGCTCCTGCCCCAGGAAATCGGGCTTATCGTCACCGACTACCTGGTGCAGAACTTCACCGACATCCTGGACTACGATTTCACCGCCAACGTGGAGACCGACTTTGACAAGGTGGCCGAGGGGAAAAAGGCCTGGAGCAGCACCATCGAAGAGTTCTACGCCCCCTTCCACAAACACGTGGAAACCGTCCTTCACGACGGAAACTACAGCAAGGTGTCCCGCGAGATTGGCGTGGCCCCCGACGGGGACAAGGTGATAGCCGCCTTCGGCAAGTTTGGCCCCTATGTCCAGAAGGGCGAGGGCGAAAACCGCCAGAGCGCCTCTCTGGCCAAGGGACAGCTCATTGAAACGCTCACTCTGGAAGAGGCCCTCAAACTGCTGGAGCTCCCCCGCGTTGTGGGACAGCTGGAAGGAGTGGACATCGTAGCCACCCGGGGCCGCTTCGGCCCTTACTTGAAATATGGGGATAAAAATGTCAAATTGCCCCGCGGAAAAGACCCGCTGCACATCACCCTGGAAGAGTGCGCTTCCCTCATCCGGGAAGCATCGGCCGAAAAAGCCGCCCCCGCCTGTCTTGCGGAATTTGGGGATATCAAGGTGATCGACGGCCGATATGGGCCTTACATCAAGCAGGGAGACGCCAATTACAAGATTCCAAGAGGCAAGGATGCCAGCCGGCTCACCGAAGCGGACTGCCGGGAAATCATTGCCCACTCGGGGCCTACAAAAAAATCCTCAGGGAGGCGTAATAAATAAAAATTTTTTGTACATTTGCAGCGGTTAGTTTTAAACCGTAAGCAAAATGGCAAGTTACCACATAGACCAGATTGACCAGAAGATTCTCTCCTACCTGGTAAAGAACGCCCGTATGCCCTTCCTGGAAATTGCCCGCGAATGCGGTGTTTCCGGCGCAGCCATCCACCAGCGCTACAAGCGTCTGGAGGCCAACGGAGTCATTACGGGGTCCCGCCTGCAGGTGAAACCCCAGGCCCTGGGTCTGAATGTGTGTGCCTTTGTGAGCATCTCCCTGTCCGAATCTTCCAAGTATCCGGAGGTCATTGCCAACCTCAAGAAAATTCCGGAAATTGTGGAGTGCCATTTTGTAACCGGCAAGTACGCCATCCTGGCCAAACTCTACTGCCTGGACAACGACCACCTGATGGAAGTGCTTCTGAACACTATCCAGAAGATTCCCTACATCCAGAGCACAGATTCCATGATCTCCTTGGACGAACCCATCGAAAGAATGGTTTGGGTAAAGGATTTTAAATCTACCAGCTACACAGGCAGGGATTAAG
>CAJOLS010000107.1 GCA_905235535.1 uncultured Bacteroidales bacterium | reverse complement strand
TGAATACGACATGCTGCGGCGTTGAATCTTTATCCTTCACATAATAACCGGTGCGCTCAAACTGGACGGCTATGCCGGAAGTGTCTTCCAGCAGGGCGGACTCTGCATATCCCATGCCCACAACCAGGCTCTCGGGATTCAGGAACTCCTTGTAATCCTTGTCCTCGGGCACCTGGGACATGTCGGCCAGGGTGAAGAGGCGGTCGTAATTGCGAAGCTCCAGCTCCTTGGCGTGGGAGGCCGATACCCAGTGGATGGTGCCCTTGACGGCACGGTACTCCGGGGAAGGGTCGTAGGTGCACCTGAGCTCCACCACCTCTCCATTGTCGTCCTTGACAACCTCGTTGCACTTGACGATATAGGTATATTTGAGGCGCACCTCTCCGTCGGGTTTGAGGCGGAAGAACTTCTTGGGGGCGTCTTCCATGAAATCGGCCCTTTCTATGAGGAGGTCTCCGGTAAAGGGAACCTTGCGCTTGGGGCCCTCCGGATTGGCCGGATTGAGCGGGCAGTCAAACCATTCCACCTTGCCTTCGGGCCAGTTGGTGATGGTGAGCTTGACAGGGTCCTGCACCACCATATAACGGTTGGAACGCTCGTTGAGGTCCTGACGGACGCACCATTCCAGCAGCTGGATGTCCATGAGCTGGTCCCGCTTGGAAACGCCAATCTTGTCGCAGAACATCTTGAGTGCATTGGCCGTATAACCGCGGCGGCGCACACCGCAGAGGGTGGGCATGCGGGGGTCGTCCCAGCCGCTTACGAGGCCTTTCTGCACCAGTTCCAGGAGCTTGCGCTTGCTCATGAGGGTGTAGGTGAGGTTGAGGCGGGCAAACTCGTACTGATGGGAAGGATAGATGCCCAGGGTCTGGATGAACCAGTCGTAAAGGGGCCGATGCACGTCGAACTCCAGCGTGCAGATGGAGTGCGTGATGTGTTCGATGGAATCGCACTGGCCGTGGGTGTAGTCGTACATGGGGTAGATGCACCACTTGTCCCCGGTGCGGTGATGATGGGCAAACTTGATGCGATACAGCAGAGGGTCCCGGAACATCATGTTGGGATGGGCCATGTCAATCTTGGCCCGGAGCACCTTTTCTCCCTCGGCATACTTGCCGGCCTTCATTTCCCGGAACAGCTTCAGGTTCTCTTCCGGGGTGCGGTCTCTCCAGGGACTGGGGGTGCCGGGCTTGTCCACGGTGCCGCGGTTCTCACGGATCTGGTCCTGGGTTTGGTCGTCCACATACGCCAGGCCGCGCTTGATGAGGTCTTCGGCCCACTCATAGAGCTGGTCAAAATAATCGGAGGCATACAGCTCCTTGTCCCACTGGAAACCCAGCCACCGGATGTCTTCCTTGATGGAATCCACGTATTCGGTGTCTTCCTTGGTGGGGTTGGTGTCGTCGTAGCGGAGGTTGGTTTTGCCGCCGTATTTCTGCGCCAGGCCGAAATTGAGGCAGATGCTCTTGGCGTGGCCCAGGTGCAGGTAACCGTTGGGCTCCGGAGGGAAGCGGGTCATGATGCTGTCCACTTTTCCTTCGGCCAGGTCCTTTTCTATGATTTCCTCTAAGAAATTGAGTTTACGCTCTTCCATAAATCTTCATCCAAAATAGAGCCCAAAGGTACGAAAAAATCCCCATAAATGTGTACATAAAAATTTTTTTCGTATTTTTGCACGATTTAAGGGACTTAAAAACTATACCAAATGGGACTTTTACACGCCAGGCTGGCCAAATATGACCTCCCCCAGAAGATGATGGAAAAGGGAATTTACCCTTATTTCCGCCAGATAACCAGCAAGCAGGGAACGGAGGTTACCATGGACGGCCAGCAGATTATGATGTTCGGTTCCAACGCGTACACCGGCCTCACCGGGGACGAGCGCGTCATCAACGCTGGCATCGAGGCACTCAAGAAATATGGATCCGGCTGCGCCGGCTCCCGCTTCCTCAACGGAACGCTGGATATTCACGTACAACTGGAACAGGAACTGGCCCGGTTCGTGGGCAAGGACGAAGCCCTGGTGTTCTCCACCGGTTTCACCGTAAACAGCGGTGTCATTCCCCAACTCCTCACCAAGGACGATTTCATCATCTGCGACGACCGGGACCACGCATCCATCGTGGATGGCCGCCGCCTCTCCTTCGCCAAGGGCCTGCACTACAAGCACAACGACATGAAGGACCTGGAGCGCTGCCTCAAACGCTGCCCCAAGAATTCCGTCAAGCTCATTGTGGTGGACGGTGTGTTCTCCATGGAAGGAGACCTGGCCAAGCTGCCGGAGATTGTGGAACTCAAGCACAAGTATGACAACGTAGTCATCATGGTGGACGAAGCCCACGGCCTGGGTGTCTTCGGCAAACAGGGCCGCGGCGTTTGCAATCACTTCGGCCTCACCGGCGAGATAGACCTCATCATGGGTACCTTCTCCAAGAGCCTGGCCGCCATCGGCGGTTTCATAGCGGCCGATAAAATCATCATCAACTGGCTGCGCCACACCGCCCGCACCTATATCTTCCAGGCTTCCGACACGCCCGCCGCAACGGCATCGGCCCTGGAAGCCCTGCACATTATCCAGAAGGAGCCGGAGCGCATCACCAAGCTCTGGGACGTAACCAACTACGCCCTGCGCCGCTTCAAGGAGGCCGGTTTCGAGATTGGAGAGACGGAAAGCCCCATTATTCCGCTCTATGTGAGAGACCTGGAGAAAACTTTCATCGTTACCAAGCGTGCATTTGACAATGGCGTGTTCATCAATTCCGTCATCCCGCCGGCATGCGCCCCGCAGGATACCCTCATCCGCTTCTCCCTCATGGCCACCCATACGCGCGAACAAGTGGACCGCGCCGTGGATGCCCTCACCAAAGTCTTCAAGGAAGAAGGAATTATAAAATAAGGGTTTCTACGGGATCCGGGGTTATGATAACCACGGTGCCCAGTTTGACGCGGTTCTTAAGATCCACGATATCCTGGTTGTTAAGCCGGATGCAGCCTTCTGTGGCGCGGGAGCCTATGCTCTCCGGGAAGGGCGTTCCGTGAATGCCTATGTCCCGGAAGCCGGGCACGTCCAGGCGGCAGTACAATGGCAAACAGAAACGCCAGAAGGCACCTGTAAAGACTATTCAACTGTTTCATGCCACGAAGATACTACAAATTGGCTACAGTTCCCTAAGCATAAGGGCGTTGGGAATGATGCGCTGGCCTTCGTTGTCAAAGATGCCGTTGTCGCAGGGATGGTTGATGACACCGGCCGGAAGGGTCCAAAGGGTGGAGGAGCCACCACCGTCCAGGTTGAGGGCGTCCGTGAGGCCCAGCTGCAGGGCCAGTTCCGTGAGTTCCGCTATGGACATGCCATCGGCCTTGCCGGAGGTGCGGCCATCCACCACCACCAACCACACATAGCCCTGGGAGTCTGTCCCTATCAGGGAGCGGGGATGCCGCTTGGCATAGAAGCCCTTCCACTGGGGGATGCCTTCTTCATACACCTGCACTTCGTTTTCATCTATCAGGATGGGGCCGCTGGCCATGGCTTCCCGCCAGGTCTCCCCTCCTGTCCAGGTGGTATCGGCCCGGGTGGCGTCTATCACAAAACCTTCATGAGTGAAAAGGACGGAGCCGTTGGTACGGAAGGTCTCGCCCAGGGTGGTGGCGCCTGTCACGAAACCGTCGTCCTTGATATAGGTGACGGGGGTGAGGTTCCTCATGTTGAAGTAACTGCCGTTGATGCCGGCCACTGCACCATGCTTGAGGCACAGGGCGCTGAGACTGTCGGCCCTCTCCCCTTCGGCCGTCACCACTTCCAATTGATAATCAGCGGTTTTTACCCGCACAAAGCTGTATGCCTGGGGACTGTCGGCAAACTGCGTCTCACAAGTACCATAAACGGCCGGGGACCGGGCCGCTTTTGGGGAGGAAAGGGATTCTCCGGTGCGAAGGTCGTATAGGGAGGCGCCCTCCGGGAAGGGATTCCGGGAAGGGGAACAGGCTGCCGCCAACAAGGCAAAAGCAAATAGGAATGTTCTTCTCATAAGGCCGATGTTTACCTGCAAAAATAAGCATATTTTGGGAAAAACAGAGATTATTCGTACTTTTGTAGTTATGCAAAACCAGATGCTATGATTGTAAAATCCTTTGTCCTCAAGCAGCGTTCCATCGCCCAGATTGCCGCCCTTTGTGACCCTGCCACCATAGCCGTCGTACGTCCCGGCAAGAAAATCGAAGCCCTGTTCCGGGAAGCCATCCACAAGACGGTGGTGGAAAAGAAGCAGGCCTTTGACCAGATTGTTGCCATCCGAGAGCACTTTTGCGCCATGGCAACCAGCGATCAATATATCAAAATTGTAGATGAAACCGTAGATACCATAGCCACTTATCTGCGGGAGGCTATGTACGTACAAACCACGGCCTATGCCCTGGAAGACTATGTGCTGGCCAAGTGCTCCCGCCTGTGTGCAGAGGCCCTGTTTGACCGGGTGGGAGGAACCCTTTTAGACGGTACCCAGCTCATGATTTGCCACCAGGACGCCCACGGCAACCAGCACTTCGACTGGACCGCCTCCCAGGAGCAGATTACCAACCGCTGCAAGGATGTAAACGGTCCTGTGGTCATCGCGGGCGGCTTCGGCATGCTGGATTCCGGGTACGTGGTCCGCGTGGGCAAGGACGGCGCACACATGATGGCTTCGCTCATCGCCGCCGTCCTCCAGGCCAAGAGCATCGAATTCCACATTGAGGCCGCCGGCGTGGCCGGCATCCCCGCCATGACATACGACGAGGCGGCGCATTACTGCGCTTCTTCCCAGGCTCCCTTCTCCTCATCGGCCATCTGGCCCGCAAAGAACGCCGGCATTCCCATCCTGGTCAAGAATATCGAGGACGAAACCTTCGAGGGCACCATCATCTCTACCGGGTCGGCCCACAGGACGGATGTCATCTCGGACAAGGGACTCAACCTGATTACGGTATATGGTACTGGCCTGCTGGGCCGCGTGGGCATGTCCGGAGGCATTTTCTCCTGCCTGGCCTCCGTGGGCATCAACGTGCGCTTCATTGCACAGACTTCGTCCGAATACAGCATCAGCTTCGCCATCAACGAGGCCGATAAAGACCGCGCCCTGGAGGCCATCCGCAGCCTCTTCCAGGACAATCCCCTCCTCCCCTTAGACGACGTGGTGGTCCTGAACCAGGCGGTGGGTATTGTCACGATCTTCGGAAGCAAGATGCGCAACCTGCCCGGCACCTCCGCTTCTGTATTCTCCAAGCTGGGTGCCGCTGGCATCAACGTCATTGCATCGGCCCAGGGTGGCGAAGAACTCTCCATATCCCTGGTGGTGAATGAGGCAGATACCGACAAGGCCGCTGCCCTGCTGAAGTAAGTTCTGCCTGCCAATATTTGGAAGTTTCGAAAAAAATTCCTATCTTTGCATTCCCAAACCGCGGAGTAGAGCAGTCGGTAGCTCGTCGGGCTCATAACCCGGAGGTCGTAGGTTCGAGTCCTGCCTCCGCTACTAAAGAGGACAAATCGAAA
>CAJOLS010000106.1 GCA_905235535.1 uncultured Bacteroidales bacterium | reverse complement strand
CAGACCCACCTCAAACTCATAAGTGGTCTCAGGCTTCAGGGATTCGTTGTTCAGTCCGGTATCCACACGGTTGTAAATATAGTCGCCGGCAGCACCCTGCTCGATAGCCTGGGTGTATGCCAGGGCGGCAGTGTATGCAGAGGGAGCGTTACCCACGACACCGTAAGAGGCGCGGACTTTTGCGAAGTCAATCCAGGTAGGAGTGCTCTTGATAAGCTCGGACAGAACGATGGAACCGTTCACGGAAGGATACCAGTAAGAGTTGTTTCCATTCTTCAGGGAAGAAACCTTCTCGTTGCGGATGGTGCCTTCGAGATAGGCCCAGTTGTCGTAAGAGAACGAAACAATGCCGAAAACGGCCTGCTTGAGGAACTCCCGCTTGGTCATACTGCCTTTAGGGGCATTGTTACTGGCAGACAGATGGAACCAGTTTTCTACAGAAAGACCGCCGTCAGTGGAAACGCTGGAATTGAGGGTCTGTTCCTGACGTGCCGAATAACCAATGTTGGCGTCAATGCCGAATTTGTCGGTAATATTACGGTTGAAGTTGAGCATCGCATCACCATAAATTGTGGTGAACGTATTGTTGCTCAGGCTGTAGAAATTGTCCGTATCGTTTCCGAAAGCACTGGAATAGCGGGTTTTACGCGCATCTTCAACCTTCTGGCCGGTATAGTCGATGGCCAGGTTTCCCTTCAGGGTGAGGCCCTTGATGATTTCCCAGCTGGGAGTCACGCTACCGATGAGACGCTGGTTGTTTTCGAGCTGCTCGCGGCCGAGAATCTGCCACAGATACTCGCCAACCAAAGAGTCGAAAGGTAGGCTGTAAGCCCAGCCCTCAGCGGGATTCTCATGGTTGGAGGAGGTGTAGGTGCGGTTCATGTAACCGGCCGAGGTAACGGCGTGTTCGCGAACATACTTCACATCGTCAAAAGCACCGAACATACCGGAGAAGTTGTTGGTGACACGGGAAATACGGTAAGGACGGTTCTTCACGTTCTGATACATGTAGTTGATGGAGTAACCGAGCTTCAGGGCGCCGTTGGCGCTGAGGTTCTGGCTTCCGGAGAGCGCGAAGTTGTGCTTGCCGATGTGGGAGTTGTACTGGTTGGGCAGGTTGTCGAAGAAGGTGTAGGCGAAACGCATGTTGCCCTTCTCGGTGCCGGCGGTAACCGCCAGGCTGTACTGCTGGGTGAGGCCGGTACGGAACAGGTCGTTCCACGGGTTGGCGTTAATGGGGTTGTACTTGCGGTAAGTACCGTCGAAGTAGTACACCTCACGGCCGTCGTATGCGGGACCGAAGTAAGTATTTACGTTGTGGACGCCCAGTACCTTGTTTCCATTTCTGTCGGTCTGATAATAGAAGCCGTCTTCGGTGGTACCGTTGGAGGCCCAGAGGTTGCTTCTCTGACCGGGACCGAAGGTGGTCTGGTACTTGGGCATGTAGGCCACGAAGTCACCCTGGACGGAAGCGCCGAATTCTACATGCACGCCGCTGTTGCGCTTACCCTGTTTCATGGTAATGAGCACAACACCGTTGGCGCCTTCGGAACCGTAGAGGGAAGTGGCGGAAGCGCCCTTCAGGATGGTGAGGTTCTCGATATCTTCCACGTTGATATCGGCCAAGCCGTTGCTCTGGATGCGCTGGACGCCCCAGTAGTCTCCGTTGTTGGCGTCTCCGTTACGGATGGGAACACCGTCAACCACTACGAGCGGCTGGTTGGATCCCGTGATGGTGGAGATACCGCGAACCTGGATGGAAATAGCGCCGGTGGCGCCGCCGGGAGCCGTGCTGATGCGCACGCCGGAGGCCTTACCATAAAGGGCGGAACCCAGGGAAGGGGCCACGGTGGCATTCAGGCTTTCGGCCGATACGGAGGAAACGGCATAACCCACCTTCCGCTCGTCCTTGCGGATACCGAGGGCGGTGACGATGGTTCCCTCCAGCATTTCTGCGTCTTCTTCAAGAACCACATTTACGGGGCCGCCGTTCCAGGTGATGGTCTGGCCGGCATAGCCGATGCAGGAAACCTCCAGCTTGTCGCCCTGACGAACGCCGGGGAGGGCAAAGGAACCGTCTAAATCGGTGATGGCACCGTTGTGGGTTCCCTGAACCTGCACGGCAGCGCCGATGATAGGCTCACCGGCAGCATCTTTCACAGTACCTTTGACCGTGGACTGTGCAAAGGCCGTTACGCAGCCTGCAAGCAGTGCCAAAGTCATGGTCATTCTCAAAAAGAGATTTTTCATGTGCGATTGGTTTTATGGTTAATAATTAGAATGTTAGGTTTAGGATTAATCTGTAGTAAGGGGCTGATTTACAAGAGTTGAAGAAGCCCACCCTACTTTATAAATAATTTTAAAATCATATTCGTTCTTTCCGCAATATTTATGCAAATATAGGGAAATTTATATAAAAACAACCATTTTAGACCGAATTTTTTTTGAAAAACCCAAGATTCACTCCATTTATCGGCAGAAAAGTAGTACTTTTGTAGATAACTATAAACTAACCGCGTTTATGAAACGTTTCCTGTTCCCCGCCCTGCTGCTTATGATGGCAGCCTGCGCACCCAAAACCCGGAATATGCCCCCGCAGGTGCCCATCCGCACCTATGACGCCCCCCACGCATCGGCCCCCATTACCATAGACGGCATCCTGGATGAGGCCGATTGGCAGAATGCCCCCCTGTCCGAGGCTTTTGCCGATATCCGCGGGGTGGACTTTGAGCCTAAGCCCGTCAAGCAGACCCACATGAAGATGCTGTGGGACAACGAGAACCTCTATATCGCCGGCATCATCGGGGAAGACAACGTGACGGGAAGCCTCACGGAGCACGACGCCATCATCTACCACGACAACGACTGGGAAGTGTTCATAGACCCGGACCAGGACTGCCGATTCTATTTTGAAATTGAGCTCAATGCCCTCAACACGGTGATGGACCTGCTGATGGACCGCCCGTACCGGGAAGGCGGCAAGTTCTTCCTGCCCTGGGACCTCCGCGGCCTGCAATCGGCCGTACACATTGACGGAACCCTGAACGACCCTTCCGACACGGACAAGGGCTGGACGGTGGAAATGGCCATTCCCATCGCTTCCCTGTGCGTGGAATTCCAAACCCCGGAGGAACTCCTTTCCAAGGACTGGAAGGTGGGCTTCTCCCGCGTGGAATGGCTCAAGGAAGGCGGCCCGGAAGAGAACTGGGTGTGGAACCCCACGGGCCTGGTGGACATGCACCAGCCGGAGAACTGGGGCGTACTGCGTTTTGTAAAATAAACTATACTATATGAAAAAAATATTATTGGCTGCAGCGGCCCTTGTGATGGCTGCCTGCAGCACCCCGGTGGCCTCCGAAGACTATGCCGCCTTTGTGAACCCCAAGATTGGCACCGGCGGCCACGGCCACGTGTTCGTAGGCGCCAACGTGCCCTTCGGCCTGGTCCAGGTGGGCCCCACCAGCATTCCCCAGGAGTGGGACTGGTGCTCCGGCTACCACCACTCTGACAGCACTGTCATCGGCTTCAGCCACATGCACCTCTCCGGCACCGGTATCGGAGATTTGTTCGACATAACGGTGATGCCCGTCATCGGCCCCACCACGCCGGCCCGCGGCACGGAAGAAGACCCTGAAAGCGGCGCCTGGAGCTATGCAGACCGCACCAAGGAAGTGGCCGAACCCGGCTACTACAGCGTTCCCCTGCTCCGCTATGGCATTACGGCCGAGATGACGGCCACCGCCCGCGTGGGCCTGCACCGCTTTACCTTCCCGCAGGCCGATGACGCCGCCATCCTCCTGGACCTGGAAAACGGCGGCTGCTGGGACCACGTGACCGATGCCGACATTCAGCTGGTCAAGAACGACGGCGGGGACGTGATTGCCCTCTGCGGCCACCGCTATTCCCGCGGCTGGGCCAAGAACCAGAAGGTCTTCTTCTGGGCCGCCTTCGACCGTGCCATCCCCGAAGTGGAATTCGAAAGGGAAAAGCTCTACGCCCGCTGCAAGCTGGGACACACCGGGGAAGGAGACCAGGTTATGATGAAAGTGGCCCTCTCCCCCGTTTCCGTGGAAGGCGCCAAGGCCAACATGGCCGCCGAGCTTCCGGGCTGGGACTTTGAGGCCGTAAAGGCCGATGCCCGCAGCGCCTGGAACCAGGAGCTGTCCAAGATGAAGGTGGACTGCCAGGACAAGGACACCAAAGCCGTGTTCTACACCGCCCTCTATCACTCCATGATTGCCCCCAGCATCTACAACGACGTGGACGGCCAGTACCGCGGCTCCGACGACGAGGTGCGCCAGGGAGACTTCCAGAACTACACCACCTTCTCGCTGTGGGACACCTACCGGGCCGCCCAGCCGCTGATGACCATCATCCATCCCGAGCGGATGAACGACATTGTGAAGACGTTCTACCGTATTTATAAGGAGCAGGGAGACCTTCCGGTCTGGCACCTGATGGGCAACGAAACGGACTGCATGGTGGGTAATCCCGGCCTCATCGTGTTTGCCGATGCCATTGTGAAGGGCTTCCGCGCCGGTCTCACGGACCAGGAAATCCTGGACGCCATGGTCACCACCGCCAACATGCCGGACCGCGGCCAGAACTTCCGCCTCACCTATGGCTATATTCCGGCCGACCTGTACCACGAGTCTGTGGCCAACGACATGGAGTACGCCATTGCCGACGCCGCCCTGGCCAATGCCGCCGCACTCCTGGGACAGGACAGGCTGGCGGCCGAATTCATAGACCGCAGCCACTCCTGGAGGCATTTCTGGGACCCTAAGACCCAGTTCCTGCGCGGCCGCAAGACGGACGGCAGCTTCACCGAGCCCTTCGACCCCATCTACAGCCGCCACGAAACCTCCGACTATACCGAGGGCACCGGCTGGCAGTACCTGTGGCTGGTACCCCAGGACGTAGATGGCCTGGTGCAGCTCTTCGGTTCCGAGGAGGCCACCGTGGCCAAGCTGGACGGCCTGTTTGAGGCTCCGGACCACGTGGAAGGCGAAAACGCTTCCCCGGACATTTCCGGCCTCATCGGCCAGTATGCCCACGGCAACGAGCCCGGCCACCATACCATTTACCTGTATTCCATGCTGGGCCGGCCCGACAAAGCGGCCGACCGCCTGCGCCAGGTATATAAGGAAATGTATTTCAACGACGTGGAAGGCCTGGCCGGCAACGAGGATGTGGGCCAGATGAGCGGCTGGTACCTGATGTCCTCCATGGGCTTCTACCAGGTGGAACCCGCCCTGCCGCGTTTCTGGTTTGGCGCTCCCCTGTTTGAGAAGATGACCGTGAAGGTGGCCGGAGGAGACCTGGTGATAACCGCCAAGGGCGTAGGCCCCGAAAAGCCGCACATCAAGGGCGTCAAGCTCAACGGCAAGCCTTACACCCTCCCCTATATCAAGTACGAAGACATCGTAGCCGGCGGAACCTTGGAATTTACTATGGGAAAATAATATGAGTCCTTTAAAATTTGAACCTATCCTGAAGACCATCGTATGGGGCGGTGAGAAGATTGCTCCGTACAAAGGCATAGAAAC
>CAJOLS010000105.1 GCA_905235535.1 uncultured Bacteroidales bacterium | reverse complement strand
TTCACCCATAGGCCCCCCTATGGCCAAAAATTTTCAAGAAAAATTTCCACAAAAATAAACTATAAATAAAAATATCAATCATTTCAAAACAGACTCTGAAATAAATTAACTAATTTAGCAGTCCCAAAAGAGAATATAATAGAATTCTATATGTCAAATTCCATCCAAAAAACCCTCCGCGATTCCGCGGCCATGCGTTGGACAGCCCTTCTGCTGCTGGCCCTCGCCAGTTTCTGTTCCTATATTTTCATGGACATCCTTTCCCCCATCAAGGACCTGATGCAGGAAACCCGGGGATGGGACTCCACCGCTTTCGGAACCATGCAGGGTTCGGAAGTGTTCCTGAACGTGTTCGCGTTCTTCCTCATCTTCGCCGGCATCATCCTGGACAAGATGGGCGTCCGCTTCACCGCTGTCCTCAGCGCCGCTGTCATGCTGGTGGGCGCCTGCATCAAGTGGTACGCCGTAACCGAATCCTTCATGGGCAGCAGCCTGGAGGCCTGGTTCAACAACAACCTCAATTATATACCGGTCTTTGACGAACTGGGTGTTTCGCCCTTCTACCGGGGGATGCCCGCATCGGCCAAACTGGCCGCCTGCGGCTTCATGATTTTTGGCTGCGGCTGCGAGATGGCCGGCATTACGGTGAGCCGCGGCATTGTGAAGTGGTTCAAGGGCCGCGAGATGGCCCTGGCCATGGGCTCCGAGATGGCCCTGGCCCGCCTGGGCGTGGCCACCTGCATGATTTTCAGCCCCTTCTTCGCCAAGCTGGGCGGCAACATTGACGTTTCCCGCAGCGTGGCCTTCGGCGTGGTGCTCCTGTGCATCGCCCTCATCATGACCATCGTCTATTTCTTCATGGACAGGAAACTGGACGCCCAGACCGGAGAGGCCGAAGAAAAGGACGATCCTTTCAAGGTGAGCGATATCGGTAAAATCCTTTCGGATGGGGGATTTTGGATTGTTGCCCTGCTGTGCGTGCTGTACTATTCCGCCATCTTCCCCTTCCAGAAGTATGCGGTGAACATGCTGCAGTGCAACCTTTCCCTCACCCTGCCCGAAGCCGGCTCTTTCTGGGCCGGTTCCCAGGTTACCTTAATCCAGTATTTCATCATGTTGGTGGTGGCTGCGGCCGGTTTTGCCAGTAACTTCCAAAAGAATAAGACCCATCAGTACATCCTGCTGTGCATCTCCGTGCTGGCCCTCGTCGCATACTGCTATATGGGTTACATGCGCCAGAGTGCCGAGGCTATCTTCGCCGTGTTCCCGCTGCTGGCCGTGCTCATCACCCCCATCCTGGGCAACTACCTGGACCACAAAGGCAAGGGTGCATCCATGCTGGTACTGGGCTCCATTCTCCTGATTGCCTGCCACCTTACCTTCGCCTTCGTGCTGCCCGCCTTCAAAGGCAACGACCTGGGCGGCGTCATTGTGGCCTACGTCACCATCCTGGTGCTGGGCGCCAGTTTTTCCCTGGTTCCGGCCGCCCTGTGGCCTTCTGTGCCCAAGCTGGTGGACGCCAAGGTTATCGGCAGCGCCTATGCCCTCATCTTCTGGATTCAGAACATTGGCCTGTGGCTGTTCCCCCTGCTGATTGGCAAGGTACTGGACAAGACCAATCCCGGCGTGACGGATCCTACCGCCTTCAACTATACCGCTCCGCTGGTGATGCTGGCCTGCCTGGGCCTGGCGGCCCTGGTGCTGGGCGTCATTCTTAAAGCCGTGGACAGGAAGAAAGGCCTGGGCCTGGAACTGCCCAACATTACCGCTGAATAATGGCCTCTTCCACGGTTCAGAAATTCTACAGGTCGGCATCTTGGATAGTGCTGGCCTGTTTGGTAGTGCCGATGTTTGCATCGTACTACTTCGATGACATGTTTTCCAGCATCTCCTACCTGTTCGAAGACGCCTCGCTCACGCAGCTGGGCTGGAACGCGGCCGGATACGGCCTGTATGCCAGCGGCTACAGTGTCCTGTGTGTGTTTGGCGGTCTGGTGATAGGAGGCATCCTGCTGGATAAATGGGGTGTACGTGTATCGGGCTCCATCTTCGTGACCATGATGGCCGGAGGGGCCGCCCTGGTGCTGTGGGCCCTTCTCAGCGGCTCTTCCGCCTCCCTCAGCCTGGCCTACGTGGGCGTCATGCTCTTCGGCCTGGGCAGCGAAATCACCGGAACGGCCGTTACGCGAAGCATAGCCCGCTGGTTCAAGGGAGGGCCGATGGCCTTCGCCATGGGAGTCCAGCTGTCCATAGCCAGGCTGGGCACCGCCTTTGCCCTGGTCCTGGCTCCCAGGCTGGTGCAGCAGCAGGCCGGGCATGTCTATACTTTGGCCGAAACCGCCCGTCCCGCCGTGGTGGGAATGGGCCTGATGGCGCTGGGGCTCCTGCTCTGGGCCGTCTTTGTGGCGCTGGATGCATCGGCCGGGAAAGCCCCGAGGGAAGAAGTGGACCCCCTGAAGGGGGAAACGCCCGACAGCGCTTCCTCGCCCGCCGGAGCCCCCGAAGACGAATTCCGTTTCTCCGATATCCTCAGGGTGCTGGGGAACCGCAATTTCTGGCTCCTGGGCCTTCTGTGCGTGCTGTTCTACAGCAGCGTCATCGCTTTCAAGAAATTTGCGGGCGCCATCCTCATCCCCCGCTTCGACATTCCCGCCCAGACGGCCGGCTGGATGATTTCCATGCTGCCCTTCTCTACGGTTGTCTTTGCCCCGCTGTTCGGCATTCTGGTGGATAAGGTGGGCAAAGGAACCCGCTGGATGATGGCAGGCGCCGTCTTGGCGCTCATCGCCCACTCCCTGCTGGCTTTCGCACCTTCCGGCGTTCCGTTCTGGGGCTATCTGGCCATGGTGTTCCTGGGCTTCGGTTACTCCCTGGTGCCGGCTGCCCTCTGGCCTTCCGTGCCCAAGATTGTTCCGGACAGGGTGCTGGGAACCGCGTTTGCGCTCGTCAACTGGGTGCAGAACCTGGGGCTCCTCAGTTTCAAATGGCTTTCCGGCGTCATCCTGGGAAAGGGTGAACAGGGCCCCGTGAACGTGGAAATCATGTTCAGCGCCCTTTGCGTCTTTGCCGTTGTGGTGGCCGTCATCTTCTGCCGCATATCGGCCCGAAATCCTGAGCTCCAACTGGATACGCCCAATAAATAGGCTGTCCTTTAGGAAATAATTCTTATCTTTGTACACTATGTACGAGGTACTTACCCAAATCAATTCTCCCGAGGATGTCCGGAAACTGTCTCCGCAGCAGCTGGAAAAACTGTGCAGTGAGATTCGTTCCTACATTCTGGAGTGTTGCGCCGTGAATCCCGGTCACGTAGGTTCCAGCCTGGGGGCTGTGGAACTGATTGTAGCCTTACATTATATATATAATACGCCTCAGGACAAGATTGTGTTTGACGTGGGCCACCAGGCCTATGCCCACAAGATCATTACGGGCCGGAGGGAAGCATTCCGGAAAAACCGTACCGTGGAGGGAATCAGCGGTTTCCCCAAGCGCGAAGAGAGCCCTTACGACGCCTTTGGCGCCGGGCATGCCTCCACTTCCATATCGGCCGCCCTGGGTTTTGCCGAGGCGGCGCGCCTGCAGGGGACCGGGGAGCGTACGGTGGCTGTCATAGGAGACGGCGCCCTCACCGGGGGCCTGGCCTGGGAAGGCTTGAACAACGCCGGTTCTTCCAAGGCCGATATCCTCTTGATACTCAACGACAACAACATTTCCATAGATAAGAACATAGGCGGCTTGCACGAGTACCTGCTTAACCTGACCACCCATCCCGTTTACAACCTCGTGAAGAACAAGGTATGGAATTCCATGGGAGAGGGAAAGGCCCGCGACTGGGTGCAGCGGAAAGTGATTGACACCAAGTCCAACCTGGTGCGCGGCTCCGGCGGCGCCCTGTTCGAGTCGCTGGGCTTCCGCTATTTCGGCCCCATAGACGGGAACGATATGGAGCAGCTCATCTGTACGCTGCAGAGGCTCCGGAACCTTCACGGGCCGCGTCTTCTGCACATCCATACCCGCAAGGGGGCCGGTTTTGCCCCCGCCGAGGCCAATCCCACGGTGTGGCACGCCCCGGGCCGATTTGACCCTGCCACGGGAGAGAGGGTGAAGACCAATTATCCGGCGGACCGTTACCAGGACGTGTTCGGGGAGGTACTGGTGGAACTGGCCAGGATGGATTCCAAGGTGGTGGGCGTTACTCCCGCCATGGCTACGGGCTGCGGCATGAACATGCTGGAAAAGGCTGTCCCGGAGCGTTTCTTCGACGTGGGCATCGAGGAGGAACATGCCGTTACGTTCTCGGCCGGCCTGGCCGCGGCGGGCATGAAGCCTTATTGCAATATCTATTCTTCCTTCTCCCAGAGGGCCTATGACTGCATCATCCACGACGTGGCCCTTCAGAACCTTCCGGTGGTGTTTTGCTTCGACCGGGCGGGCCTCGTAGGGGAGGACGGCCCCACTCATCACGGCTGTTACGACCTGGCGGCCTACCGCAGCATCCCGGGCATCGCCATATCGGCCCCCAGGAATGAAACGGAGCTGAAACAGCTGATGTACACGGGCCTGTCTTTGAAGGACGGCCCCCTCATTATCCGTTATCCCCGCGGAATAGGCGAGGGAGAGCCCTGGCGGGAGGCTCCATACCAGGCGCTTCCCAAAGGCCGGGGAGAGAAACTGCTGGACGGGGAAGGCGTGGCCATCCTGGGCCTGGGCCCGGTGGTAAACCGTGCATTGGGTGCTGCGCTCAAGTTCAAGGCCGATGCCGGGAAGGCGCCTGCCGTGTACGATATGCGTTTCCTGAAGCCGCTGGACGTTGCCATCCTGGAGGAAGCCGCCGGCTTCAAGGCCGTCATCACGGTAGAGGACGGCTGCCTCAAGGGAGGCCTTTTCGGAGCGGTGAGCGAGTATTTTGCCGGGAGGGCCGGTGCCCCCCTCATCAAGGGCGTGGGAATCCCGGACCGCTACATGACGCAGGACACCCAGAAGGCCCAGCGCACCGCCTGCGGCCTGGACGAAGACTCCCTTCTGGAGCAGGTGAAGGAGTTGATGAAAAATCTGTAAAAAAGTTTGGCGGATTCAAAAAAAGTATCTACCTTTGCAGTCCTTTCAGCGATGAAGGATTCGTGAGCGCCGATATAGCTCAGTTGGCCAGAGCACGTGATTTGTAATCTCGGGGTCGTGGGTTCGAATCCCTCTATCGGCTCGAAAGGGCCTTGAAATATTGATTTTAGGCCTAATGGGAGGTTCGCATAGTGGCAATTGCGGCGGACTGTAAATCCGCTCCCTCAGGGTTCGGTGGTTCGAGTCCACCACCTCCCACAAACTTTTGTAAGAATCGTCGGAGCTACTTCCGCGATTTTTGCAAAATCGCGGAAGTAGCTCAGTTGGTAGAGCATCAGCCTTCCAAGCTGAGGGTCGCGAGTTCGAACCTCGTTTTCCGCTCCAAGACATATGAAAAGCCGGTGTAGCTCAGGGGTAGAGCGCATCCTTGGTAAGGATGAGGTCATGAGTTCAATTCCCATCACCGGCTCTTTTTTTGGGTTTAGACCCTTTTAAAAGCAACAATTGTTTAAACAATAATAAAACTATGGCAAAAGAAACATTCCAGAGAACCAAACCGCATGTCAACATCGGTACTATCGGCCACGTTGACCACGGTAAGACCACCCTCACCGCCGCCATTAC
>CAJOLS010000104.1 GCA_905235535.1 uncultured Bacteroidales bacterium | reverse complement strand
TCGCGGCCCTGAAGGGTGAAGAAAGGAATGTCCACCTCGGCAACGCCGAGGCTATGAGAAAAGGGGACATCGGCATACTTCACAGCCGATGCCGCTTCGGGTGTAGGAGGAAGGATGTTCTCCATCTGAGTGGCACCCCGCACGAAGGGGGAAGGAGTCTGCGCCCATATGGGGGAGGTCAGCGCTATTGACAGTACAAAAGAAGCAAATACAGTTCTCATAGCTATGCTGTTTTGAGTCTATTCAACTAGATAACAAAACAAGCAGAGCATTCCCACTCGTCTTCCAACAGAACGGTTACTTTCAATTGTCCCGAATGCCCCTGGGTACTCAGTTTTATCTCAGGTTCTCCCTTTAATTCATATTCGCTCTCCATGCTCTCGGAACGAAGTCCCACCCGGGCGAAAGAGTATTCTCCATAGATTTTCAAAAGAAGGATTCCGCTTTCGGAGAGAAGTTCTCCCTCGATAGTCCACGGCAACGTTTTCTCTGCACGGGTCACTTGGCCATATTCCGGGCTGAATTTAGAAATGGCGGATCCTACAGGGGTTTCATCAGAGGTTTTTCCCTCTTTGTCGCATGCGAAACAAATGGTTGCAGCAAGCAAAGCAAACAATACTTTTTTCATAATAAATGGTGTTTTGTGTTGTTGCAAAGCTCGATGTTAATTATCTGTGAGAAGAATAATTAGTTTGTTTTAAACGGTTGACAAGTAGCTGAAAATCAACTTTTTGACATATCAATAGTTTGCCGCCAGAAAAAGAGTCTTTCCATATACCCATAATAAGCCCTCCCCAAGCATCGGAGTTTTGCCCATTTCCCTCTATTCTCCAAATTTGCTATCTTTGCAACTCAATGATTCCGCAGTTAAAACCTTTTCTGGAGCCGGGCCGGCTGGAGGCCGGGTGTGACGAGGCGGGCCGGGGTCCGCTGGCGGGACCGGTGTATGCCGCCGCCGTCATTTTACCGGCCGATTTCCACCACCCCCTCCTCAACGATTCCAAGCAGATGAGCGAAAAGGCCCGCGAGGAGTTAAGGCCCCTCATCGAGGCCGAAGCCGTCGCCTGGGCCGTAGAGGCGGTATCGGCCGAAGAAATTGACAAGCTGAATATCCTCTGGGCTTCGGTGACGGGGATGCAGAGGGCCGTGCTGCGGCTAAGTCCCGCCCCGGCGTTTCTCCTGATTGACGGCAACAAGTTCCGCCCCTTCGGCCCTTACGGGTTCAAGGATTACCAGACCGTGGTGCACGGGGATGCCACTTATGCCTCCATTGCCGCCGCGTCCGTGCTGGCCAAGACCTACCGGGACGATTTTATGCGGCAGATTGCCCGGGAATACCCCCAGTACGGCTGGGACCGGAACATGGGCTATCCCACGGCCGAACACATAGAAGCCATCCGGCAACACGGCTACTCGCCCTGGCACCGGAAGTCTTTCCACGTGAAAGAGTTGGAACCTTCCCTATTTTAATTATCTTTGTACCTCCAAACCTTGCCCGAAGAAAAACGGGAGGGGGTGACGTGAAATAATTTTTATATTTGAAAATATGAAACGTGTCTTAGCATTTATGGCAGCCCTGGCTATCTCTGCCAGCGCTTTTGCCGATGAAGGAATGTGGCTGCTGCCGCTCCTGAAGCAACTGAACGGAAAAGACCTCAAGGCCACGGGCTGCAAGCTCACCCCCGAAGAAATCTATTCCATCAACAAGACTTCCCTCAAGGATGCCATCGTCCATTTCGGCGGCGGCTGCACCGGAGAGATGATTTCCCAGCAGGGCCTGCTGGTGACCAACCACCACTGCGGTTACAGCAGCATCCAGGGCCTTTCCACCGACGAGCACAACTACCTCATGGACGGTTACTGGGCCAAGAGCTATGCAGAGGAAATCCCCTGCCCCGGCCTCTCCGTCACCTTCCTGGTGTCCATGGAAGACGTGACCAGCGTCATTGAAAAGGCCGGGAACGCCGAGGCCGCCCGCGCCCAGGTGATCAAGGCCGCCGAAGAGGTGAACCCCGGCTGCCGCGTACAGGTTTCTTCCTTCTATAACAACAACGTCTATTACCTCATTGTGTACCGCACCTACACGGACGTACGCTTTGTGGCCGCCCCTTCGGCCTATATGGGCAAGTTCGGCGGAGAAACCGACAACTGGATGTGGCCCCGTCACACCTGCGACTTCTCCATGTTCCGCGTGTATGCCGGCAAGGACAACATGCCCGCCGCCTACAGCCCCGACAACGTGCCCTACAAGCCCGCCCGCAGCCTGAAGATTGCCACCCAGGGCGTGAAGGAGAACGATTATGCCATGATCATGGGCTATCCCGGCAGCACCCAGCGCTACCAGACCGCCGCCCAGCTCAAGGAAATGATTGCCACCAACCGCATCCGCATCGACGCCCGCACCGTGCGCCAGGACATCATGTGGGAGGCCATGTGTGCAGACCCTTCCGTGCAGCTCAAGTATGCCAACAAATATGCCGGCAGCGCCAATGGCTGGAAAAAGTGGCAGGGCGAGGAACTGGCCTTCGGGAACCTGAACATCATCGGCCGTGAGGAGGAGAAAGAGGCCCGCCTGAAAGCCTGGATTGCCGCCGATCCCGAGCGCACCGCCAAGTATGGCACTCCCATTGAGGACATTGCCGAGTACGTTGCCGCCAATTCCGCCTCCAACCGTGCCGTTTCCCTCCTTACCGAGGCTCCTTACCGCATTGAGCTCATGGGCATGTACACCAATTTGATGAACGTCTATGCCCGTGAGCTGCAGAAAGACAGCACCGCCAAGCTGGAGTCCGTCCTTCCCCGCGTGCAGGAAATGTACCGTGACTATGTGGTGGAACTGGACAAGAAAGAGGCCGTGGCCCTTCTGGAATTCTACCGCGAGCGTGCCAAACAGGAAGACTACCTGGAGATTCCCGGACAGGATTTCGCCACCATGGACATCCCGGCCTATGTAGAGAAACTCTTCGCCAACAGCGCCTTCACTTCCTTTGAGAAGCTTTCCGGCAAATCGGCCGAAGAGCTGGCCCTGGACCCCGTCGCAGGCCTGTATGCCGGCATTATCGCGCCCCTCATGAAGCACTATGAGGCCCTGTACGGCGGTCCCGCCCGTCCCCGCGGCGGCCGCGCTTCTTCCACCACGGAGGCCGAGAAGAAGTACAACGAAGCCCGCAAGCACTTTGCCGGCGCCCTGCTGGAATGGCAGGAGGGCAAGGCCCTGTATCCGGACGCCAACTCCACCATGCGCCTCACCTACGGCAAGGTGCTGCCTTACAGCCCCAAGGACGCCCTGGTGTACAAGTACTACACCACCGCCCAGGGCCTGCTGGAGAAGGAAGATCCCTCCAATCCCGAGTTCATCCTCCCGGCCGACGTGAAGACTCTCCTCCAGGCCGATGACTATGGCCGCTGGGCCGATGCCGACGGCACCCTGCACACCTGCTTCCTCACCAACAACGACATCACCGGCGGCAACTCCGGTTCCCCCGTCCTGGATGCCAAGGGCAACCTGATTGGCCTGGCCTTCGACGGCAACTGGGAGAGCATGAGCTCCGACGTGATGTTCGAGCCCGCCCTGCAGCGCTGCATCTGCGTGGATATCCGCTACGTGCTGTGGATGGTGGACAAGGTGGGAGGCGCCACCAACCTCATCAACGAACTCACCTACGCCAAGTAATCAAAAAGTCCCGGAAAACTCTCCGGGACTTTTTTTATACCTTTTCTACCAGGTTTTTGGCCAGCTCCAGGAAAGCCAGGCCGTCGGGGCGGCTGCCCAGGGCCACGGGCTCTCCGGCATCGGCCCCTTCCCTTATCCCTTGCACCAAAGGTATCCGGCCCAGAAGCGGGATGTCCAGATCGGCCGCCATTTTGGAACCGCCGTCTTTTCCAAAGAGGTAGTACTTTTCTTCCGGATGGGCCTCGGGGGTGAACCAGGCCATGTTTTCCACCAGGCCGTAGATGGGTTTGTCCACCTGCGGATTGCGGAACATGTTTACGCCGCGGAGCACATCGGAGAGGGCCACCTGCTGGGGCGTGGTTACGATGACGGCGCCCGTCAGCGGCACGTCTCCTATGAGGGAAATATGGATGTCTCCCGTTCCCGGAGGCATGTCTATCAGGAGGAAATCCAGCGGGCCCCAGAGGGTTTGGAGAATGATTTGTTTCAGGGCTGTGGAAGCCATGGGGCCTCGCCAGATAAGGGCTTGCCCGGCTCCGGACACATGGCCCACGGAAAGCCATTTTACGCCGTATTTCTCTACGGGAACGAAGAGGTTGTCGTTCTCGTCTTCCCCGAACATTTCAATGGCGGCGTCTTCGGTGGCCGTCATGGTGGGAATGGAGGGGCCATAGACATCGGCATCGGCCACGCCCACGCGGTAGCCCAGGCGGGCCAGCGCCACGGCCAGGTTCACGGTGACGGTGCTCTTTCCCACGCCGCCCTTGCCGGAGGCCACCCCAATGATATGGCTCACTTCCCGCAGCTGGTCCAGGTTGAACTGGATGCCCTTGGGAGCGGGTTTGGCGGGGTCTTTCACCACGGTGTCCACCTCTATCTCCGTTCCGCCCGGGGCATTCCGGTACAGGCAGGCCTGCACGGCGCCCACCAGGTAGTTTTTCAGAGGGTCCGGCCTCTTGGGAAAGGCCAGGGTCACATGTATCTTGTTCTCCTCTATTTCTATCTTCTCCACAAGACCCAGCTCTACTACGCTCTGGTCTTCCCTGGCAGGGTGCTGCACCTGTTGCAGCCAGTTCAATACTTCGTTCTTATCCATTGGTTGTTTCTATTATCCTTCTCAGAGTCTGTTTTGAAATGATTCAATAAATTCTTTATGTTTCATGTTTCTTTTTGGTAAATTTTCCTCAAAAATTTTCACCCATAGGCCCCCCTATGGCCAAAAATTTTCAAGAAAAATTTCCACAAAAATAAACTATAAAGAGACAGTAAAGGCTTTTATAATTGAGACTTTACGCATCTTGAGGTCCTTGCGACAGAAAGGATAAGGGCAAGAATAAGGAGCACCAGCAAGCCGATGGACGTGATGCGGGAAACGGCGGCGCCAATGCGGTAGCTGTCGGGCAGGAAGGTCATCACCACCTCGTGCTCTCCGGCCGGAAGGAGGGCGGCGCGGAGGGTCCAGTCGGCCCTTATCAGGTCCACGGGCTCTCCGTCCACGGTGGCATGCCAGCCGTTGGGGTAGAAGATTTCGCTGAACACCGCCAGGCGCTCCGTAGCTGCGTTGTAACGGTAATGCAGCTCGTTGGGGGCGTAGGAGGTCATTTCTATGCTGTCAGATTCTTCGCTGCCGCTCAGAATGACAGGGGAGGCGCTCAGGGAGACAGGGGAGGTTACCACGGCCTGCTTGCGGAGGTCTATGGCACCCACCAGGGCTATCTCTTCGTCGGGATTGGCGGCCTTCACCACGGAATCCACAAACCAGGCAGCTCCAAAGGCAGAATAATTGACCACGGGCGGATAGTCTCCGTCCAGGATGATATACCGGGTGTTGAGCGCATTCAGGACAGGGGTTCCGGTGGCCATCCAGTCGCTCAGGTCTTCCAGGTTCTCCAGCTCGCCAAGCTGTTTGTACAGCCCGTTTATCTCACGGGTAAGGTAATGCTCTATAAGATCCTGGTATCGCTGCAGCTTGGCGGGAGAATAACCGCCGATGTTCTTATGGTGATAGCTGGGCAGCGAGGAATTGAAGATATCCACCGTGAGGTCCAGCACGCGGTACTGAGGGTCTGTATCGGCCTTGATCATCTTATCTGCCGGACGCTCCTCGAAGGACCTTCCAAAGTCCTTGGGTGTGGTAAAATGGTCTGCGTTCAGGTAACGCTTGCCCACGGCGAAAAGGTTGGCGGCGCTGAGCACGCAGACACCCGCCACGGCCACCCACTTGCGTCCCTTGGGCATATAGGCCCAGTACAGCAGGCAGGCCGATACCAGGACAAGAAGCAGGGAGGACAGCGCATCGGCCTTGAAAATGGCCATGCGGTCTTTCACTAAGGCCTCTACCAGCACCTCCTGCATCTGGGCGTCGGAAGCGGCGGTAAAGGAGCCGAACAGCCCCGGAGCCAGCCAGGCCAGCAGGCAGAAGCCGCCGGTGAGCCCGAAAGCCCAGGCCAGCCCCTTCCGGAAGTCTTTTTGGCTGTATTGCCCTTTCAGGATTCCGTCCAGGGTAAGGAAGCCCAGCAGCGGCAGGCTCACTTGCAGCACCACCAGGGACATGGACACCGTACGGAACTTGTTATAAAGCGGTAAAATGGTGAAACAGAGCTTGGTAAATGCCATGAAATGGCTGCCCAAAGCCATAAGGACGGCCAGGATGGTCACGGCCAACAGCCACCATTTTTCCTTTCCTTTGTACAGGAACAGGCCCAGCACAAAGAGGAATACGGAAATGGCGCCCATGTACATGGGACCGGCCGTAAACGGCTGGGGGCCCCAGTAAAGCGGCAGGTGCTTGGCAGTTTCCTTGAGGTTCTTCTGCCCGGCGCGTTTGAGCAGCTGGACAGTCTCCGACTTGTCGGGGTCTATGGCTCCGGCCGATGAACCGCCGTTGAAGTTGGGAATCATGAGGTTGGGAAGCTCTTCCCAGCCATAGCTCCAGGAGGTGGCATAATCCAGATTGAGGCCGCTGGCGTTGTTTCCCTCGCCGGACAGCTCGGAGCCGCCGCGCATGGTGTTGGGCGTATATTTGGCCAGCGGAAGCAGTTTGTTCACATTGGTGGCGATGCCCGCCATGCCCAGCGCGAGCAACAGGGCCGATGCCACCAGGAACGGCTTCCACTGCTTTTTCCGGATGGTTTCCACCAGCTCCACGATGGCGAATACCAGCACCATAATGGCCAGGTAATAGGAAATCTGCTGGTGGTTGGCCTTGATCTGGAAGCTGAGCACAATGCCGAAAAGGGCCGCGCCCAGCAGTTTTTTCCAGAAGTCTTTGGACCGGTAGGTATAGACCAGGGCCGCCAGCACCCAAGGCATGAGGGCGATGGCCTGCAACTTGGTGTTGTGGCCCACCTGGATAATCTGGAAATTGTAGCTGCAGAAGCCCACGGCAATGGCGCCGCCCAGGGCAACCGGCCAGCTGGCGCCCAGTGACAGGAACAGCAGGAAAGCGCCCAACAGCATAATGAAAAGCCGGGGAACCGGCTGCCTTCCCGTATTGATGAACAGGTTGTACAGGCGCTCTGTATAGTCTCCCGAATTGCGGGTGGAGATGGCCGTAGTGGGCATTCCTCCAAACATGGAATCTGTCCAGTACGTGGGGTTGTCCGGGTGTTCCGCGTTCCACTGGTCCATTTCGTGCGACATGCCCCGATAACCGGTTATGTCGCTCTGGTTCACAATCTTACCTTCCAACACCTGGGGCACAAAGGCATAGGCAAGCACCAGAAACAGCGCCGCTGCGCCCAGGGCGATTCCTATCTTTTTGAGAATGCTCTTATTCATGTCGGGATACTTTTTCTAACAGGCGGGCCAGGGCCTGGGCCGTGGCAACGCGGGAATACTGGCCGATTTCGCCTTCGGTGGCCGGAATGCCGCCGGAGCAGTGCTGCTTCCAGGCGTTGATGAGGAAGGCCTGCATGGGGGCGGAATTCTCCCAGTCGGCCGTGATGCCGGAGCGGGTGGAGAAAATGACGCAGGCCATGGCTCCGTCTTCCTGGCCGATTCCCAGGATGGGACGGCGGGCGGCCAGGTACTCGAACAGCTTGCCGGGCAGGATGGGATTGTATTGAGGGTCGTTCCTCAGGGGAAGAAGCAGGACGGACGCGGAGCGCTGCTCCCTCACGGCCGAGGCATGGTCCTGCGGCCCTACGGCCACCACGTTGGCCTCTAACCCGGCGGCCGAAATGGCCTCCAGCACCTCCCGGTCCACTTTTCCTACCAGGCGGATACGAAGCTCCTCCCGGAAACCGGGTTCCGAAATGGCCAGCTTGCCCAGCACCTTCCAAAGCTGGAAAGGATTGCCGTCGGCCGCAAAAAGACCGGTATGGGTTATGTTGAAATGCCCGTCCCCTTCCGGAGCGGGGCCTTGGAAATCTTCCTCGTCATAGCCGTTGGTGATGCACGCCACCGGCGTCTTGGTCTGTGCCTGGAACTCTTCCTGCACCAAAGGAGTGCAGGCCAGTACGGTGGAACACTTGTCCAGCACTTCCTGCTCCATGCTGCGGAGGGTGTCCCAGGTAACGGACATCATGGGCAGGTATTTCAAATAGTACATCCGGCTCCAGGGGTCCCGGAAATCCGGAATCCAGGGAATACCCAGCTTTTCCTTCAGCGCCAGGCCAATCAGGTGGACCGAATGCGGCGGGCCGGTGGTGACGATGACATCCACCGGATGCTCTTTCAGATATTTCTGCAGGGTGCCGACGGAAGGTTTTACCCAGCCTATTCGGGGGTCCGGCACAAAGAGGTTGGCCCTGATCCACAGCGACAGCTTTTGCTTCCACGTCTTTTTGCCGGAGGAGATTTCCGTCACCTGGGTGCTGGCTTTCTTGCCGCCCAGAAGCTTGCGGTAGGCGGCATAGGGCTCCCAGATGCGGCCGCGCAGCACCTGAACAGAGGCAGGAACCTCCGCCCCCAGCGAAGGGTCCAGCGAAGGATAATCGGCATTCTCCGGGGCAAAAACCACGGGTTCCCAACCTTGGGACGGCAGGTATTTCACAAACTTTACCCAGCGCTGCACCCCGGATCCTCCGGACGGCGGCCAGTAATAGGCAATGACAAAAACTCTCTTCATAACCTACAAAGATACAAAATTTTGCTATCTTTGCCCCATGAATCCTATAAGAAGAACATCTTGCATAGCCTTGACGCTGGGGCTAATCCTCTGCAGCTGCACTCCCAAGGGCTGGACGGAATGGGAAAAAACCGTTATCGAGCGCTCGGACTCCGTGATGTACGTGTGCGTGATGCCCCGGGACAGCGCCATCCTCCGGGCGCACAGCCGGAATTTCGGGCAGGAAGAATTGCAATCGGCCCAACTGAAAACCCTGCTGGACAAAATGTACCGCACCCTCACGGACCCTTCCCAGGACGGGGTGGGCATTGCCGCGCCGCAGATTGGCATTAACCGCCGCGTCATTCTGGTGATGCGTTACGACAAGCCGGGCCAGCCCATAGAGCCTTACCTCAACATCCAGATAGACAGCCTGTTGGGAGAGAAAGAGCCCGGTCCCGAAGGCTGCCTTTCCCTGCCGCCCTACCGCGGCATCGTACGCCGTTATCCGCGTGTGCAAATAAGCTATGTGAAGCCCGACGGCACCCCCGTCACCGAAAAGGTGGAGGGCTATTCGGCCATTATCTTCCAGCACGAATGCGACCACCTGGACGGCATCCTTTATACCGACAGGGCCGATACGGTGTTCGTCAACGAAAAATGGGCTGCCGAGCGCCAGGGCTTCTCCTACGAAAAGCCGGACTGGTGGCGTTAGGCCCGGGGCACGGACAGCTCCGGTTCCGCGACGAGCTCACCAAAGCCGGCGCCTGCAACGGAGAAATTTTTTGCGGAAGTCGCTGAAAAACTGTAAATTTACGCCCGCAAAAGCGTCGGGTGTGAAGTTCATTCCCTCATATTCCGTAGCATCTACGGCTCTTCCCATATTACGGGGGGGGTAGAGCTGTCTCACAATCAGTCATTTAGATATTATCATTGCGGACTCCGGGAGGAGGGCCGCAGGCTTTTGCGTACCTGTACGAAAGTATAACAAACAACCATAGTTCGTATGAAAAGAACAACTAAATTCCTTACTTTGACAATGACCGTCCTTCTGGGACTGTCATCCGTGGCCCGCGCCCAGGAAATACCCTGGTACGTGGGTCTGGACGGCGGCACGTCCTTCGGGCAGGCCACCTTCTCCAGCATCACCGAAGAGGGCATCCGCAACTGGGGCCTCCAGGGCGGCCTGTTCGGCGGTTACAAGTTCAGCCGCCTCATTTCTGTAGAAGCGGGCTTCCAATACGGCCGGCAGAGCCAGTTCAGCATGGACTGCTGTCCCTACTGGCTGGCCACGGACGGCACCTGGAAAGCCACGCAGGTCCTGGACCGCGACGGCTGGTACTTCGAAGACCTCACCGTTCCCACCCGCTGGTTCAAGCTGGGGCTGCAGGCCAACTTCAACCTGCTCTCCTTCATCAAGAGCAACAACCGCTGGTCCCTGGACCTGTCCCCGCAGCTTTCCGCGGTGAACACCAAATCCACATGGAAGGGAGAACTTTCCAAGGGGCAGGGCTACCACGAGGAGGCCCAGCCCGCCAACTGGCATCTGGGCATAGGCGGCCAGATAGGCGCCGGCTATGCCTTCAACGACAACTGGAAGCTGGGCATTTACGGCGGCGTCACCGCCCTCACCGGCAAGCGTTTTGACATGATTCCCAACAAGGCGCACAACACCAACCTCCTCTATGACGCCGGGCTCAAGCTCACTTACTCCTTCGGGAAGAACAAGAAGAAAGAAGCCGCCATAGCCGCCGAGGCTGCCGCCGCTGCGGAGGCCGCCCGCTTGGCCGCGGAGCAGGCCGCCAAGGAAAAGGCCCTGCGTGAAGCCGCAGAGCAGGCCGCCCGGGAAAAAGCTGCACAGGAAGCCGCCGCCAAAGCCGCCAGGGAAAAGGCCGAGCGGGAAGCCGCGGAAGCCGCAGCCGCAGAGGCCGCCAAGTACTATCACGGCACCTTCCAGAGCATCTATTTTGCCGACAACAGCGTCAAGCTGGACCCGGAGACCGCCAAACTGGACGAGGC
>CAJOLS010000103.1 GCA_905235535.1 uncultured Bacteroidales bacterium | reverse complement strand
CGCCATGTTCGCCCCTACCGCCGCCACCGCCCTCACCAACAGCCACCTGGCCAAGGCCGGCCTCATTTACAAGGCCGATATCCCGGCGCTGGCCCACCAGTTCCTGGGCGGCACTCTCAGCGACACCAGCCTGCTCCAGTCCCTGCAAGCCTCCATGCCCGGTTCCGAGGTAACCGCCATGAACCTCACGGACTTCAGCCAGTACTACATCAACAACCTGGCAACGGCCTACAACCTGGGCTTTGCCGTGGCCTGCGTGTCCCTCATTATCTCCATAGCCATTTACCTGAGTTGCCGCAGCTGGTTCAAGCACGCCGACGTAAACGCCAAGCAGGCCGCCGCCGGCAACGCCCCGGTGCAGGAACTCACCCCCAAGCAGACCAAGGACCGCATCGTGGCCCTCATCTTCGTGTTTGCCGTGGTTATCTTCTTCTGGATGGCTTTCCACCAGAACGGTTCCTCGCTCACCTATTTTGCCCGTGACTACACCCAGAGCACCGTTACCGGTCCGCTGAAGATTGGGTTCAACATCTGGGCCCTCGCCCTTATCGCCATATCCGTCTATACCCTGTTCAGCACCTTCCAGTCCAATACCGCCAAGGGAAAGACCATCAGCGGAGTTGTTACGGTGGCCCTGTGGGCAGGCGCTTATCTCCTGTATGCCGGTATGGATTCCGTGATTAACATCCTTCCCCAGCAGTTCCAGCAGTTCAATCCATTCTTCGTAGTGGCCCTCACGCCCATTTCCATGGCCATTTTCGCATCTCTGGCCAACAAGGGCAAAGAGCCTTCTGCGCCCCGTAAGATTGGTATGGGCATGTTCGTAGCCGCCCTCGGTTACCTCATTATGCTGGCCGCCTCCAAGGGCCAGCCGGCCCCGTCCGAACTGGTGAACGTGGGTGGCGTTTCCCCGGACCCCGTGGTACCCACCTACCTCATCTCCACCTACCTGGTGCTCACCTTCGCCGAACTGCTCCTGAGCCCCATGGGCATCTCCTTCGTGTCCAAGGTGGCCCCGCCCAAGTTCAAGGGGCTCATGATGGGTCTCTGGTTTGCGGCTACGGCCGTCGGCAACTATCTCAGTTCCATCCCTTCCATGCTGTGGAACAACGTTCCCCTGTGGGTGAACTGGACCGTCCTCATGGCCCTCTGCGTCATCTCCGGCCTGGTGATGTTCTCCATGCTCAAAAAGCTTGAAGCCGCTACTGCTTAAATAAAAGAGTCATTTCCGAAGTCCCTCCCCCGGGGGGAGGGACTTCGGGAGGGGGTAACGTTAAAAAATTTTGGCACAGAGTGCCCAGGCTTTATATCATAAGCGGTCCCAATGGCTCCGGGAAGACGACGGCTTCGTACGGCGTGCTCCCGGAGCTGCTGGACTGCAGTGAATTCGTGAATTCCGACGAATTTGCCAAGCACATTTCGCCATTCTCTCCGGAAAGCGCCTACATCACGGCCAGCCGCCTGATGATGCGCAAGGTCAAGTACCTCTTTGACCGGCGGGAAGACTTCTGCATAGAAACCACCCTGGCTACGCGCGCCCTGCTGAAGATAACGCGCAACGCCCAGGGAAAGGGATACTATGTAACCGTCCTGTACTTCTGGCTCAACAGCCCCGACATTGCCGTCCAGCGTGTGGCAGCCCGGGTCAAAGCCGGAGGACACAACATTCCGGAAGAAACCATCCGGAGACGCTACAACATGGGCCTCAACTACTTGTTCCACAACTACATGCAAACCTGTGACAAGTGGATACTGGCCGACAATTCCAACCCGCCCTTCGAGGTTATTGCCGAAGGGTCCAAAAAGGGCCTCATCATCCGGGACATGGAGCGCTACGAAACCGTCAAGAGCCTGGTCACCGAACCGACGGAGTCCCCCAACACCATCCGGGATGTGGCGGAATACATAGCCAGGGAGATTGCCAAAGCCCCGGTTGCACACGACGGAGTGCCTTACCAAGAAGAGAAATGATAGGAGAGAAGAATTTTTACCTGAACATTTTCCAGGTGGATGTACCCGCCCTGGACAGGCTCATAGGCGAAGCCCTTGCCACCGGCGGGGGCTATGCCGATTTATATTTTGAAAACACCACCTACGGAAGCCTCCTTCTGCGCGACGGCGCAGTCACTTCCGGAGGGAACCATATCGATTTCGGCGTAGGCGTCCGCGTGCTCAGCGGAGAAAAGACGGGCTACGCCTATTCGGAGAGCACGGCATGGGAAGACATGCTGGCATCGGCCCGGGCAGCCGCCCAAATCGCCTGTTCATCGGCCGAAGTAAGCCCTTACGGCACGCGCAATCCCAGCCGCGGGGAGCCCAACCCCCAGGCAGACCGCTATCCCATCCTCCAGCCCTGGCGCGGCACTCCCATGAGCACTTTCCTCCCCTTCCTGCAGAAGCTGGAGGCCGATGTGAGAAGCCGGGACCCGCGTATAGTGAAAGTGATGGTGAACCTGGCCTTCCAGGTGAGCGACATCCTCATGTACAATTCCCAGAAAGAGCTGAAATGGGACACCCGGCCCATGGGCAGCATTTCGCTTTCCGCCGTCTTCAAACAGGGAAACGTAACCGAGAACAAATCCACGTCCCGCAGTTTCCGCTGCGGGGCCGAAATGCTCTCGGAAAGCCTGGCAAAGGAGATGGCCGATGATATAGTAAAAGGGATCGACGACCGCTTTGCCGCCAAACGCCCCAAGGGAGGACAGATGCCCGTCGTGATGGGCGCCGGGGCTTCCGGCATCCTCCTGCACGAGGCCATGGGCCACGCCTTCGAGGCCGATTTCAACCGCAAGGGAACCTCCATCTTTGCCGACAAGATGGGGCGGCAGATTTGCCCCAAAGGCGTGCAGATCATAGACGACGGCACCCTTCGCGGCAACCGGGGTTCCCTCAATTTTGACGACGAGGGCATTCCCGGCCAGAAGACCTATATGGTGGAGGACGGCGTTCTTGCCTCTTATCTGCACGACCGCATATCGGCCGCCCATTACGGCGTAAAGCCCACCGGCAACGGCCGCCGCGAAAGTTTCCGCTACGCTCCCCTCCCGCGCATGCGCTCCACCTATATGGAAAGCGGCAGCGCCAAGGCGGAAGACCTTATTGCAGAGGTTCCCCAGGGCATTTTTGTGGACGAGTTCGCCAACGGGCAGGTGCAGATCGGGGAAGGAGATTTCACCTTCTATGTCAAGTCCGGGTATCTCATCGAGAACGGCCGCCTCACCCAGCCCGTCAAGGACATCAACATCATAGGCAACGGTCCCCAGGCCCTGGCCGATATCCGCGGAGTGGCGGACGACCTGTCCGTGGACCCCGGAGCCTGGACCTGCGGCAAGGAGCAGTCTGTCCCGGTGAGCTGCGGCATTCCCACGGTACTGATTGAAAAACTGACAGTAGGAGGAGAATAGCATGGAAAAAGCCATTTTGACCCAAGAAGAGATGGCGCTGGCCAGGCACTGCCTGGAATATGCGCGGCAGCAAGGGGCCGAAGCCGTGAGGATAACCCTTACCAAGAGCCTCATGAACCTGGTGGGGCTGCTGAACGGAGAGGTGGACAAGACGTCCCATGCCCTGGACCGCAGCCTGCAGCTGCAACTGTTCGCAAACGGCCGTTTTGGCTCGTTCTCTTCCAACAAACTGGATAAAGAAGGCCTGGAAAGCTTTATCCGCGAAGCCATTGATACGGTGAAGATGCTGGAGGCCGATTCTTTCCGCTCCCTCCCCGCCCCCGGGCGTCTGGCCAAGGACGCTGTCACGGGACGGGAGCTGGACCTCTACGACCCAGCCTACGAAACCCTCACCGCCGAAAAGCGCCGTGAGATGGCTCTGGGTTCAAGCTATTACAATTCTGCCCTTCGCCAAGAAGAGTTATCAAGTCGGAGCGAAGCAACCCAGGGGGCCAGGGGGATTAGGCCCCCAGTGAGTGAAACGAATGTATTCAGCCTTCCTCGGATTATTTCTGAGGAAGGCGAATATTCCGATTCCGTCTTTGACAGCCTCACCCTGGACTCCCAGGGCCTGGAGGCGCGGCACACGGAAACCTCCTTTGAAATTGGCTATGAAACCACGGTGGAAGACGCCCAGGGGAGGCATTTTTCCAGCTACTGGTGGGACGCTACGCCCCGCCTGGAAGACCTTCAGCTCTCTGACTGTGCCTCTAAGGCGTACGGGAGGGCCGTGGCCCAGCAGAACCCCCAAAGCGTTCCCAGCGGCCAATACACCCTTATCCTGGACACAGAATGTGCCTCCAAGGTGGTAACGCCCGTCCTCAATGCCCTGGGCGGTTACAGCCTCCAGCAGAAGAATTCCTTCCTCACGGACAGTCTGGGCAAAAAGCTGTTCCCGGAAGGCCTCACCATCCTGGATGTGCCCCGTACGCCGGGAGACACCGGCTGCCGCCTCTTTGACAGCGAGGGCGTGGCCACCCGCGAAATGCCCATCATTGAAAACGGTGTTGTAAAGACTTATTTCCTGAACACTTACATCTCCCGCAAGATGGAGATGGAGCCCACCATAGAAGATGCCACCCGCGTGAAAGTGCTGCCCCTGGGAGAGTGCCGCACGCTGGAGCAGGTGCTGGAAAAAGTGGGAAACGGCATCCTGGTCACGGGTTTCAACGGGGGCAACTCCAACCCGGCCACGGGCAATTTCTCCTATGGCATAGAGGGCTTTTACATCCAAGACGGAAAGCGGGTGCACCCCGTCCGGGAAATGCTCATTACCGGCAATTTCCTAACCCTTTGGAGCAACCTGCTGCTGGTGGCAGACGACGCCCGTCCCTGCCTGTCCAAGCTGGTTCCCACCCTGGCATTCACTAAAGTAGATTTTAGCGGATAAGTCCCTCCCCCGAGGGGAGGGGTTTCGGGAGGGGGTAACGTAAATATTTGTTTTTAGAGTCTGTTTTGAAAAAATGAAAACCGCGGTCGTCATATTAAATTACAACACACGGAATTACCTGGAACAGTTCCTGCCCGGGCTGGTGGCTTCCTGCGAGGGCCTGGACGCCCAGGTCATTGTGGCCGACAACGCATCGGCCGATTCCTCCGCCGAATTCATGCAGAGCCATTTTCCGGACATTCCCCTCATTGTACTGGAGAAGAATTACGGCTTCACCGGAGGCTACAACCATGCCCTGCAGATGATTGAGGCCGATTATTACGTCCTCATCAACAGCGACATAGAAGTACCGAAGGGCTGGCTGGAGCCGCTGGTGGAATGGATGGACGGCCATCCGGAGTGCGGGGCCTGCGGTCCCAAACTGCTATCCTGGCACCAGAGGGACACCTTCGAATATGCCGGTGCGGCGGGAGGCCTTCTGGACCGCTACGGCTATCCTTTCTGCCGGGGCCGCATCCTGCAGAAGGTGGAGAAAGACCACGGCCAGTACGACCGGCCGGCCGACGTCCTGTGGTGCAGCGGCGCCTGCCTGATGGTGCGCTCCAGCGTCTGGAAGTCCCTGGGTGGCCTGGATGAACGTTTCTTTGCCCACATGGAAGAAATAGACCTGTGCTGGAGGATGCAGCTCAGGGGCTGGAAAGTGACCCTGGTTCCCTCTTCCTATGTTTATCACATAGGAGGAGGCACCCTTCCCAACGAATCTCCCTTCAAGCTTCGCCTGAATTTCCGGAACAACCTCCTGATGCTGGAAAACAACCTGCCCTCCACCCTTGGGAGCCGTTTCAAGACGCGCATCAGAATCTTCACCCGCATGTGCCTGGATGGCCTGTCGGCCCTGGTGTACCTCCTGAAGGGAAAATGGAGTTTCTTCCGCGCCGTGATGCAGGCCCACCAGGAATACCGCCGCCTGCGCCGCCCCGGGGAAATGATTCCGAACGCCCACAGGCCCGAAGGCTTGTACAAAGGATGGATAGTTCCCGTAGGACTATTCGGGAAAAAATCTTAACTTTGTAGAATCTGGTGTTAAGAGTCTGTTTTGAAATGATTGATATTTTTATTTATAGTTTATTTTGTGGAAATTTTTCTTGAAAATTTTTGGCCATAGGGGTTCCTATGGGTGAAAAT
>CAJOLS010000102.1 GCA_905235535.1 uncultured Bacteroidales bacterium | reverse complement strand
AAATTGATGCGCGGATGGCGGAATTGGTAGACGCGCTACTCTCAGGAGGTAGTGTCCGAAAGGACGTGTCAGTTCGACTCTGATTTCGCGCACGAAAAAAAGCTTGCAGTTTTGCAAGCTTTTTTTCATTTCATTTTCAAGCGGTCAGAAGTACGCAACGGTCTTCTGCTCCACGGCGGTGAGAAGTTTGTTGGCCAGGGAGGAAACACCAAAACGGAAGAGGTTCTTGTTGAGCCATTCCTCTCCCAGGACGGTGCGGACGATACTCCAGTAGCAGGCGGCGTCCAAGGCCGATGTAATGCCGCCGGCAGCCTTGAAGCCCACTTTTTTGCCGGTGGCTTCGTAATACTTCCGGATGCACTCGCACATCACAAAGGCGGCCAGCGGGGTGGCGTTCACCTTCACTTTGCCGGTAGAGGTCTTGATGAAATCGGCCCCATTCTCCATGGCCAGGAAACTGGCTTCGGCTATGTTCTCCGGAGTGGCCAGAAGGCCCGTCTCCAGGATAACCTTGAGCACCACCTTGCGGCCCAGCTGGGTGGCCACGCGGTCTATGCACTCGCGGGAAGCCTTGAGCTCGGCCCCGGCAGTGGCATAGTCTCCAGCCAGAAAACTGTTCAGGGCCAGCACAATGTCAATCTCGTCGGCCCCTCCCTTGACGGCCAGTTCCATCTCGTGGAGCTTCACCTCGAGGAAACTCTGGGAGGTGGGGAAACAACCGGCCACGGTGGTCACGTTCACCGGCACCTTGCGGGTGGAAGCCACCACGGAGGCAAAGTTGGGATACACGCAGATGGACGCGGGCAGCGGCCAGTCCGGATAATCCTTGGCGAAGGAGTTCACCTTCTCCACCAGGGCCTTCACCCGCTGGGGGGTGTCTTCATTGGCCAGGGTGGTCTGGTCCATAATGCCGAAGCAAGCCTTGTAGAGGGCCTCGCCGGCCACTTCTTCCAAACCTGCCGCAATCACCTCCAGGCTGTGCGCAATGGCCTCCTGGTTGGGCGAATAATTGTATTTACTGGAAATAGTCATATCTGATTATCCTTTGATTTGAATGGAAAATCCTTCTTCTATGAGGGGCTGCACCAGGGAGCGCATCTCCTCCACCGTGTATTTGCCCAGGCCCTTCATGGGCGTTTCGCGGTCTATGGTATATACCATGATTTCGCGCGGTTTCAGCTGGCGCACCAGGGCCGTCCAGCCCTCCGTCCACTGGGCCGATTCCCAGCCCGGCCCCCTCAGGAACATGGTCTGCAACACAAAATCCCCATTGAAGCGGGCCATCTGCTCCACCACCTGCGCCACATGGTACTCCCCTGCCGGCTTGTTCACCAGCTGCACCTGGGCGTCCGTGGGGGCGTCCAGTTTGAGGATGGGATTGTCCACCTTCCGCAGGGCCTCGAAGATACCGGGGCGGCCGATGCGGGTTGCATTGGAGAGCACGGAAACCTTGGCGGCGGGATAGTAGCAGTCCCTCAGCTCCAGCGTAAGGTCTATGATGGCCGGGAATTCCGGATTCAGCGTGGGTTCCCCGTCTCCGGAGAAAGTGATGGAATCGATGGGCGTACCGGCGGCCGAACATTCTTCCAACTTGCCCTGGAGGGCCTTCCGGACATCTTCGGCCGAGGGGAGCACACGGTCTCCCAGGCCGTCCTTGTTCCAGCCGCACTCGCAGTACACGCAGTCGAAATTGCACACCTTTCCCTCCTGCGGCAGCAGATTGATGCCCAGGGAGCTCCCCAGCCGACGGCTGAAGATGGGGCCGAAAACTGTAGCTTCCCGCATCATAGCAGGACAGATTTTGAGGCCGATGTCAGTTTGCCATCGGCCAGATTGTCCACATACACGATTCCGGGTTTCTTGCCCGGTTCCAGGGTGCCCAGCACCTGCTCCTTGCCCAGGAAACGCGCCCCGTTCCGGCAGGCCCAGGTGAGCAGTTCTCCCAGCGGCGTGCCAAAAGCTTCCTGCAGGCAGAAGAGTTCGTCCAGCAGGTTCAGGTTGTCGTTGGAAGAAAGGGAATCCGTTCCCACACAGATGGGGATGCCGGATTCTTTCATCAGGCCGATAGGGGGCAAAGTATTGTGGATAAAGCGGTTGGAAAGCGGACAAACGGCAAAGAACGGCTGCTGCAGGGCAGCGCTGGCCGCCCTTACGCCTTCTGCCGTAAGCGCACATTCATGCACCAGCAGCACATGGCCGGCCACGGGAAGCGGAACCCCGGCGGCCAGGCGGTCCAGGAAATACTGCAGGGAAGAAGTGCCCGCCACAGGAGGGGTAGGAATACCGTTGGCAATGCGGTTGTCCCACATGGGGCCGCGTCCGTACATCATCATTTCTTCCTCCTCCTCGGATTCTTCGGAGTGGAAGCTGACAAAACCGCTCCTGAGGCCCTCCACTGAGGAGGCGGTAATCAGGGACGGGCTGGTGGTATAGCAGGAGTGCGGCGTGGGGGCGGCATCCAGGCCCAGGGCAACGGCCTTGGCCTGCAGGGCCTTCACGTCCCGGATCACTTCCTCCCAGCCATCCGGATCGGCCCCGAATACCTCCAGGAAGGTGCGGGTGTACATGGGATGGGCGGCCTTCACGGCGAAGGAATCGTCGCAGTTGGAGATATCGGCCATGGCCACCACGCCCTGGGCGTACATCTGGTCCATAGCCTCCTTGAGGGCCGCTATCTTGTCTTCCCGGGACGACGTGTCCCGGAGCTCGTTAATCTGGTCTATGAAGCCCGCCATGCCCGTTCCCTTGCGGAAAAGGCCTTTCATATAAGAGAGTTCCACATGGCAGTGGGCGTTCACCATACCGGGGCACAGAGCGCCCGGAAGCACTTCCTCTCCCTCTTCACAAAGCCCGGTGCGGAGCACTGCGCCCTCTTCGTCCACCTCCACGAAGGCATTCTCCAGCGGGAGGGGCGAGGTCAGTGTGTACAGATACCGGGCGGTGTATCGTTTCATTATTCTGACAGCGGATGGTAAAACAGCGAATCTTTGACAAACTGAATGTAAAGCGTATCCAGGGCCGATGGAGAAGAAGGCTGCGGCAGGCGCGAAAGCTCTGGTCTGAGGCCCCAGATGCGCATGTAACCCTGCTTCCAGTCAAATTCTTCCAGCTCTTTCTCAATCTCCGGCAACCGGGCCGTCAGGCGGTTTTCCACCGATTCCATGATCTTGGCCATGCGGGAAGGGTCTTCCAGGTAATACTCCAGGCTGGCGAGAAAATCGTCCGTATTGTAGCCGAAGTCCTCGAAGATGCCTTCATACACCAGCACGGTGTCGTACTGGCGGCGGTTCTCGGAATGCTGCTTTACATACTGGTCCTGCAGCAGGACCTGCAGCATGATTTCTTCCATGTCTCCGCGCGGAATGCGCTCCGGCCCCCTGTGACAGGAGACCGCCAGCGCCACCAGGCAGACTATAGGAAAAAAGTATCTCATTAGCGCAGAGTGGCTCCCAGCTGGGTTTGCAGGGCGGTGAGCACATTGTTCATGGTGCTTTCCACCTCGTTGTCCGTGAGGGTGTGGTCCGCATCCTGAAGCACGAAGTTCAGGGCATACTGTTTCTTGCCCTCGGGAATCTTCTCCCCGCGGTACACGTCGAACAGGCTCACGCCCTTGATGAGCTTCTTGCCGGCCCGGAGGGCGCACTGACGCACATCGGCATAGGTAACACCTTCATTGAGAAGGAGGGCCAAGTCCCTTCGCACTTCGGGGAAGCGGGGCAGCTCCTTGAAGGAGAACTTGTCCCGTTTGATGAGGGTGAAGAGGACCTCCCAGTCAATCTCGGCCGCAAATACCGGCTGCTTCACGCCGAAGCGCTTGCACAGGGCGGGATTCAGCGTGCCCAGGGTGGCCAGCACCTTGGGCTCCTTGCCGGGAAGGCAGTAGGTGATGCCCTCGGAGAAAAGGTCTGCAGGGGCGGCGCCTGTGGCCAGGGTGTTCACATCTATGCGGTAACGGGCCATGAGGGCCTCTACATACCCCTTCAGCAGGAAGAAATTGGACTTCTGGGCGGGGCTGCGCCACACTTTGTCCGGCGTTCCGCTCAGGAACAGGGAGAAGCAGCGGTGCTCCTCATAACCGGCCAGCGTGGTGCCGTCGGCCTCCGGAAGGCGCTGATACACAGAACCGTACTCGAAGAACTTGAGGGACGTGGCCTGGCGGTTCAGGTTGTAGGCCACCACTTCCAGGCCGTTCAGCAGCAGAGTCTGGCGCATTACGTTCAGGTCCTGGGACAGGGGGTTCACAATGTGGACACACCTTTCGGCGGGGAAGGTTTCCAGCTTGGTATAGTATTCCTCCTTGGTGAGGGAATTGTTCATGGTTTCCACAAAACCGTTGGCGGCCAGCCAGTTGGAAATGGCGTTGCGCGTGGCCTCAGGGTCCGGCTGGGCCGAGGGGTTCACGCTCATGCGAAGGTTCTGCGGCAGCTCGATGTTGTTGTAGCCGTAGATGCGGAGGATTTCCTCCACCACGTCGCACTCGCGGGTCACGTCCACCATGTAAGTGGGAGCGGCCACCACGGCGCCACCGGCCTTCTTCTCAACGAAGATGTAATTGAGGCCTTCCAGAATCTTTTCTATGGTGTCGTGGCCGATTTTCTTGCCGATGAAATGCTCTATACGGTTGTAATCCAGCTCTATACGGGCACGCTCTATCTTGTTGGGATACACCTCGCGAACCTGGCCGACAACCTTGCCTCCGGCCACCTCCAGGATGAGGAGGGCGGCACGTTTGGCGGCATACAGGGCGGCCTCCGGGTCTGCCCCGCGCTCGAAGCGGAAGCTGGCGTCCGTGGAAAGCTGCTGGCTCTTGGCGGTGCGACGGATGCTCACAGGGTCAAAATAGGCGCCCTCGATGAACACATCCACGGTGCTTTCCGTCACGCCGGAATCTTCCCCGCCGAACACGCCGGCGATGCACATGGGACCGGCCTCATTGGCAATGACCATGTCGCAGGCGTGGAGCTTGCGCTCTGTGCCGTCCAGTGTTTTGATGGCTTCTCCCTCGGCTGCACGGCGCACAATCACCTTTCCTCCCGTCTTGGCGGCATCGAAGGTGTGCAGCGGCTGGCCCGTCTCAAAGAGCACGAAGTTGGAGATGTCCACCACGTTGTTGATGGGCTTGAGGCCGATGGACATGAGGCGCTCCTGCAGCCATTCGGGGCTGGGGGCCACCTTCACGCCCTTGACGGTGATGCCCACATAACGGGGGGCACCGGCGTTGTCCTGCACCTGGACGGGGATGGACTCTCCCTCCCCTTCCTTGAACGCCTCCACGGAAGGGATGCAAAGCTCACAGGGAATGTCCTTGCTGCGGAGATAGCCGTAGAGATCCCTTGCTACGCCGGTATGGGAAGCCGCGTCAATGCGGTTGGCGGTGATTTCGTATTCGATGACGGCCTCGTCCTTCAGCTGCAAGTATTCTTTGGCGGAAGTGCCCACGACGGCATCTTCCGGCAGAACCATGATGCCGGCATGGCTGGATCCGATTCCCAGTTCGTCCTCGGCGCAAATCATGCCGAAGCTTTCCACGCCACGGATCTTGGACTTCTTGATTTTGAAGTCTCCGGGGAGGACGGTTCCCAGCTGGGCGAAGAGCACTTTCTGGCCGGCAGCCACATTGGGAGCGCCGCACACTACCTGGACGGGCTCGGGGGTGCCGTCGTTTACGGTGGTAACGTGCAGGTGATCGGAATCCGGGTGCGGCTCGCAGGTGAGCACCTGGGCCACCACCACGCCCTTCAGACCGCCGGGAATCACTTCCTGCATCTGAACGCTGTCAACCTCAATGCCTATGGAGGTCATGGCCTCGGCCACCTGCTCCGGGGTGAGGTCTGCCTTCAAATACTCCTTAAGCCAATTGTAAGATAACTTCATTGTATGAAAATTAAACGTTACCCCTTCCCGAAACCCCTCCCGTCAGGGGAGGGACTTAGAGTCTGTTTTGAAATATTTTTATTTATAGTTTATTTTTGTGGAAATTTTTGAGGAAAATTTACCAAAAAGAAACATAAAGAATTTATTGAATCATTTCAAAACAGACTCTTAGGATTAGGATTGAATATCTTTTATACTAAATAAATCTTCTACAAACTCTTTCTTGTCAAAGACCTTGAGGTCTTCCACGCCTTCTCCTATGCCCAGGAACTTGATGGGGAACTTGAACTGGTCCACGATGCCCACCACCACGCCTCCCTTGGCGCTGCCGTCCAGCTTGGTGACGGCGAGGGCGGTCACGTCCGTGGCCTTGGAGAACTCCTTGGCCTGGATGAAGGCATTCTGTCCGGTGGAGCCGTCCAGTACCAGCAGCACCTCGTGCGGGCCGTCCGGCACCACTCGCTTGATGACATTGCGGATTTTGGTGAGTTCGTTCATCAGGTCCACCCGGTTGTGCAGGCGGCCGGCGGTGTCTATGAGCACCACGTCGGCCCCTTTGGCAACGGCCGATTTCACCGTATCGAAGGCGACGGAGGCGGGGTCTGCTCCCATGGGCTGCTTGACGATGTCGGCCCCGGCGCGCTCTGCCCACACGGTAAGCTGCTCCACGGCGGCGGCGCGGAAGGTATCGGCCGCTCCTATCACCACTTTCTTTCCCTGCTTCCCGAGCATGGCGGCCAGCTTGCCGATGGTGGTGGTTTTGCCCACTCCGTTCACGCCCACCACAAGGATTACATAAGGCTTCTTGGAAAAATCGAAAGGCTGTACGGGGGCATCGTCTCCCATGAGGTTCGCAATCTCGTCCCGGATGAGGGCGGTGAGCTCCTCCATATCCACGTACTTGTCCTTCTCTACCCGATCCTCAATGTTTTCTATGAGCTTGAGCGTAGTGTCCACGCCCATGTCCGAAGACAGCAGAGCCTCCTCCAAGGCGTCCAGCACATCCTCGTCCACCCTGGACTTGCCCGTAACGGCCCTCCCCAGCTTCTGGAAGAAGTTCAGGTTGGTTTTTTTTACGCCTTTGTCAAATATTCCCATAGTTTGCAAAGATACACATTTTGTGTGCAGAAAACAAGGGAAACCGCTTGTGAAGGAATACCCTCCTTTTGCACCCTCTCGTACACGAAAACGGCTGTTTTGGTGTACGGGGAGCAAAAAAACATTATATTTGCGCTGTTATGTCAGTGTATATCCCCCAAAATTACCGGAACCTGCTCGGTAGCGTTGAACAGACGGAAAAGGCTATCAAGGCCGTAAAAGACATGTTTCAGCTTAACCTGAGCGCCCAGTTGGCGCTCCTGCGTGTGACGGCGCCCATGATGGTGCTCTCCGGGCAGGGCCTCAACGACGACCTCAACGGTGTGGAGCGCCCTGTGAAATTCCCTGTCAAGAGCATGAACGAAGCCCCCGCAGAGGTAGTTCACTCCCTGGCCAAGTGGAAGCGCCTGAAACTGGCCGAGCTGGGCGTGGAGCCCGGCCGCGGCATCTACACGGACATGAACGCCCTGCGCCCGGACGAGGATTTGGACAACATCCACTCCATCTACGTGGACCAGTGGGACTGGGAGAAGGTGATGCTCCCCGAGGAGCGCACCGCCGCCTTCCTGCACAAGACCGTGCGCCGCATCTACGAAGCCGTCAAGGTAACGGAGAACAAGCTTTATGTGGAGTTTCCCCAAATTGTGCCCATCCTTCCGGAAGAAATCTTCTTCATATCGGCCGAAGAGCTGCTGCAGCGCTATCCCGGCAAGAATCCCAAAGAACGGGAAAACGCCATTGCCAAGGAGTACGGGGCCGTTTTCATCCAGGGAATCGGAGGGAAACTCTCGGACGGCAAGTCCCACGACGGCCGCGCCGCGGACTATGACGACTGGACGCTGAACGGAGACATTCTCCTTTGGAACCCGGTGCTGGAAAGCGCCTTTGAAATTTCCAGCATGGGCATCCGCGTAGATGCACCCGCCCTTCACAGGCAGCTCTCCGAAAGGGACCAGCTGTGGAAGGAAGAACTCTATTTCCACCGGCTCCTGCTGGAGGGAAAACTGTCCCAGACCATTGGCGGCGGCATCGGCCAGTCCCGCCTTTGCATGTTCCTTCTCCGCAAGGCCCATATCGGGGAAATCCAGTCTTCCATCTGGCCGGCCTCCATGCGGGAAGCCTGCCACAACGCCGGCATCGAACTGGCCTAAGAGTCTGTTTTGAAATATTTTTATTTATAGTTTATTTTTGTGGAAATTTTTGAGGAAAATTTACCAAAAAGAAACATAAAGAATTTATTGAATCATTTCAAAACAGACTCTAAGTCCCCCGTACACCGAAACAGCCGTTTTCGTGTACGGGAAGGCACAAAACAAAGGTCCGTACACCAAAACGGGCTGTTTGGTGTACGGACCTTGAGTTCAGAGAGAAAAAGTTACTTCTTGGCGAAGAATTCCTTTTCCTTACCCTCTTCCACCAGCTGCTCTACGAACACGTAGGCACCGGTCTTGGGGCTCTTTTCCATACGGATCACCTTCACCATGTGCTTTGCACCGGCTTTTGCATCGAAGGTTGCAACTGCTTTCTTTGCCATAGTCTAAACTGTTTTATTTGATCTCACGGTGGAGGGTTACTTTCTTGAGGTACGGGTTGTACTTCATACGCTCAAGGCGCTCAGGGGTGTTCTTCTTGTTCTTGGTGGTGATGTAACGGGACATACCGGGAACACCGCTTTCCTTCTGTTCTGTGCACTCCAGGATGACCTGCACCCTGTTTCCTTTTTGTTTCTTTGCCATAATTCTAAAGGATTAAGGGGTTAAACGATGCTGACGTATCCTTTTTCCTGGGCGGTCTTGAGAGCGGCGTCCAGGCCGTTCTTTTCGATGATACGCATACCCTTGGTGGTCACTTTCAGGGTGACGAAACGTTGCTCGGCCTCGGACCAGAACTTCTTGGTCTTGAGGTTGAGGGAGAAGTCGCGCTTGGTGCGCAGCTTGGAATGGGCGACATTGTTGCCGATCATTCTCTTGCGGCCGGTTATCTGACAAACCTTTGACATAATATTATACTTTTTTAATTGTTACTTGTTGGGGTGTTACACGCATTTCAAAAAGCGTTTCCACCGGATGCTCGACGGGAATTTCTTGCTTGCGTCCGTCGAGAGCCAAATGATGGAGGGCTTCCCCACAATGTGATCTTCCGGGACAAAACCCCAATAACGGGAGTCCAGGGAGTTGTGGCGGTTGTCGCCCATCATAAAATAGTAGTCTTGCTGGAAAGTGTAGCTGCTCGCCGCTTTCCCATTGATGAAGATTCCTTCTTCCTTGACTTCCAGGGTGTTGTGCTCATAGTCCCGGATGATGCGCTCGTAGAGCGGCAGGTTCTCCGGGCTGAGCGGCACCGTGGCGCCTTTTTCGGGAATCCACAGCGGACCGAAGTAGTCGCAGGTCCAACGGGTCTTCCCGGTGAAGGGGAAGATGTCGGTATCCTGGCCGATGGTGGGGTACTGTTCCAGGTTGGGGATCACTTCCACCACGGAGCTCATTTCCTTCACTTTTTCCAGCATCTCGTCCGTGAGGGGCATCATCGGATAGCCCGGGAGACGGGAGTCGAAATACAATTCGGAAATGTTCAGGCCCAACTGCTCCAGCTTCAGCTGGTTGATGCGGGAACCGGTAGTAACTACCTGATAAGTGAGCTGGCGTCCGGGATAGTCGGGCTCTTTTTCTCCATTCACCCACACCAGACCGTCTTTCACTACCAGGGTGTCGCCGGCGACGGCTACACAGCGTTTTACGTAGTGGTCCTTCTTGTCGGACGGACGGACGATGACGGGGCCGAACTGCGCGATGGTCTTTTCTCTCCCGTAATTGCGCACCCAGGCGTAGTAATCGTCGGCCGGGCGGCGGGTGAGAACGGTATCCCCGTTGGGGAAGCCGAAGACCACGATGTCCCCTCTCTGGACCTCACGGATGCCCTTGAGACGGCGATAATCGTGCTGGATGGCCGTAGAATAGGACTCGTGGCCGAAAACACGGTTGTGCGTAAAGGGAATGGTGAGGGGGGTCTGGGGCATACGCGGCCCGTAGGTGAGTTTGGATACGAAGAGATGGTCGCCCGTATAAAGGGTGCTCTCCATAGACGAGGAAGGAATCTTGAAGGCCTGGAAGAAGAAAATATTGATGAAGGTCACCACAACCACGGCGAAGATGATGGCATCCAGCCAGTCCAGCCATACGTTGTGCTTTTCGCCGGGTTCGTAATCCTTTTTCCAGAAC
>CAJOLS010000101.1 GCA_905235535.1 uncultured Bacteroidales bacterium | reverse complement strand
GGTGAGCTGCGGCGCCACCTGGGCAATCTTGGCCTCGACGGCCTCCGACACAAACAAGCGGTCCTGCGGGGCCGGTCTCTGGTCCGGATACTTCTGCGCACAGGCGCTCAGGGCCACAAGGCCCAGCAGAATACTAACGCTTATCTTTTTCATTCGAGAACGAATAGGGTTTGTCTTCATCACCGGTGCCGCGCTTGTAACTGGGCTGGGAAGACATCTTGAACTGAAGCTTGGCGCCCTTTTGCAAATCGGCCTGCTTGAGGTAGTTGCGCGTCCACTTCTCCCCATTGAGGGTGAGGTCTTCCACATAGAAGTTTTCGGCCGAATTCTCCGGGGCCTCAACCACCACGTCTCCACCCTTGAGGTGCAGCGTGGCTTTCTTGAACAGGGGCGTTCCCAGGGCATATTCTCCGCTGGCGGGGCACACCGGGTAGAAGCCCAGGGCGCTGAACACATACCAGGCGCTGGTTTGTCCGTTGTCCTCGTCTCCGCAGTAGGCGTCGGCCCAGGGGGTGTAGAATTTCTCCATCACCTCACGTACGCGGGCCTGCGTCTTCCAGGGCTGGCGGCTGTAGTCGTACAGGTACAGCATGTGCTGGATGGGCTGGTTGCCGTGGGCGTAGTTGCCCATGCCCATCACCGTCATCTCGATGATTTCGTGGATGGGGAAGCCGTAGTAGCTGTCATCGTACTTGGGCGGCATGGCAAACACGGTATCCATCTGGGCGTTGAAAGCATCCTCGCCACCCATCAGGCCGATAAGACCCTCGATATCATGGAACACGCTCCAGGTATAGTGCAGGGAATTCCCTTCGGTGAAGTCTCCTCCCCATTGGAGGGGGCTGAAGGGACGGCGGAAAGTACCGTCGGCCTGGCGGCCATTCATAAGCTTGTACTCCGCATCAAAAACGTTACGATAGTTCAGGGCGGCCTTCCTGTAAGGCTCCAGCTGCTCCTCGTCCAGGTTCAGGGCCTTACCCAACTGGTAGATGCACCAGTCATCGTAGGCATATTCCAAGGTACGGGCGGCATTCTCGCTGATTCCCACGTCGCAAGGCACGTAGCCCAGCTTGTCGTAGTACTCCCAGCCCAGCCTTCCAGTAGATTTTACTGTAGGGTGTACTGCGTGGGCACCGTGCGTCACGGCCTCCCAGAGTTTGCCCACATCGTAGTCCCGGATGCCGGAAATGTACGCATCGGCCACTACGGAAGCACTGTTGTTGCCCACCATGCAGGGCCTGTGTCCGGGAGACGCCCACTCCGGTAGGAAACCGCTTTCCACATAATCGCTCACCAACCCTTCCTGAACCTGGAAAGAGACATCCGGATACAGGAGGTTCATAAGCGGGAACAGGCTGCGGAAGGTGTCCCAGAAGCCGGTATCCGTGTAGAAATGGCCTTCTTTCACCTCTCCGGTGTGGGGGCTGTAGTGCCGCAGCACGCCAAACATGCCAATCTCCGAAAGGTCCCGGGGGAACAGCAGGCTGCGGTACAGGCAGGTATAGAAGGTGCGCAAGTGGTCAATGTTGTCATCCTCCACCTCAATCTTCCCCAGCATCTGGTTCCAGTGGGTCTGGGAATAGAACATCACGTCCTCGAAGGGGTCGTTGATTTCTCCCAGGTTCAGTTTGGCCTGGTCCATGCTGATGAAGGAAGAGGCCACTTTCACGTGCACCTGCTGGCCCTTGGAGGTGGGGAAAGACACCATGCCGATATTCTCCGGAGTCTTCTCCGCCGTGAAGGGCGTATCGCTCTGGATGAGGATGTAATTGCAGAAGTTGGGGGCCACGCCGCCGTGGTTGTTCACGGCCCAAGCGCGGATGGTATGGTTGTCCACAATCTCCACCTTGCCGCCCTCATAGGCGTCTATCACCAGGTAAGACTTCTCGCTTTCCGGATAGGTGAAGCGGAACCAGGCGGCGTGGGAGGACGGGACCAGTTCGGCGGTTACGTCGTGGTCGGCCAGATATACCTTATAATAATAGGGCTTGGCCACCTCCGTCTTGTGGGAGAACCAGCTGGCACGCCGGTCCTGGTCGTAGTACGGGCCCGTGGTTACCGGCATCAGGCTGAAGGCGCCGTAGTCGTTGATCCAGGGAGAGGGCTGGTGCGTCTGCTTGAAGCCCCGGATGTGCGTGGCGTCGTAGCGGTATGTCCACCCGTCTCCGTTCTTGCCGGTCTGGGGAGTCCAGAAATGGGCGCCCCACGGAACGGCAATGGCCGGATAAGTGTTGCCGGTGGAAAGGTTAAACGTGGAGAGCGTTCCCGCCATGGGGTTTACGTACTCGGTCCAATCGGTAATGCCCTTGACAGGTTCTTTACCGGAGGGCTGGGCGCAAGCTGCCGCGAGTAGCGCCAGTGCCGCCAGGGTTATCAGTTGGTGTCGCATAAAAATACGGCTTATTGCTCTTGCTCCATTTTCTCTTTGACGTCAGAGCGCAATTTCCTGAAGAAATCGGCCCCGAATCCATACCAGGCTACGGCAAGGAAACCACCCACGAAGCCCCAGATGAGCACACGCTTGGCGCGGCTGTTCATGGGAGTCTGGGGCAGCACGGCCGGCTGCACTACGGCATACACCGGCTTCTCTTCCTGGATTTTGGCCCGGGCCAGTTCCCGCTGCTGGGCCAACTGGGAGTAAATCTGATTGGCCAGGGTTACCTCGTCCCTCAGGCGGTCCTTCTGGGCCGTGGCACTCTGGAGAATCACGTTTCGGTCGTAGTCCACCGAACGGGCATAGGCCTCCTGGGCCTTTTTCAGATCGTCGTGGGCCTCGTCGGCCACCATCACATAGTACTCATAGTCGGCCGTGGCCTTCTTGGTGCGGTAATCCGTGATGTAGGCCTGCAAACGGGTGCAAACCGTATCGGCCAGCTGCTTGGCCATGAGTCGGTCGTCCGTTATGACAGAGATGGTGGTGACGCCCGTCTTCTTGTCCACGGTGGCCGTGACGGAGCTGCCCAGGGCGCGCACGACGGCAGCCTGCCTGGGTGTGAGTTCCGTAGGGTCTTCCACGCCGGTGTAAGGTTTCTCGTCCTTGGGTTCGCGGGAGAGCCACTTGGAAAGGCCCTTCCTGGGCTTGTCTTCTCCGGAGAAATGCCGATAAACGGTGGTCTGCAAGGGTTTCACGCCTACCTCCAACTGATTTTCAGACACATAGGAAGTGAGCGGGACATCCAGCAGCGAAGCCAGAAACGGTGTGCTCTGGCAAATTTCCGGGAACAGGGAGATGTTCATGGCGTCGGGGCCGGAGGTCACGGCGCCGCCCAGTCCCAGCATACTGGTGATGCTGTTGATGTTGCCGGAACGGCCCTGGGACTCGGGGGCCAGGGTCATGGTCACGTTGTACTGGCGCGTCATCATGAGGGCCGATACAACACCCAGGCAGCCGAACACAAAGCCGATGAGCACAATCTGCTTCCAATGCTTGAGCAGCTTGCCCAGGATTCCCATCCAGTCAATCTCCAGCTCGTCGTCCTGGTAATAGTTGGTATTGTCGTTCTGGGGCGTTTCCATAGGCTATTTCTTAAGGTTGTTCACCAAGGTCATGACCGTCACACCCAGCGTGGCCACCGAAGAGGCGGCGGAACTGATGGCGATGATGCTGGTATAATCAAATTTCCCGTCCTTCTTTTCCTTGTCCGGCACAAAGATTTCGGAGCCGGGTTCCACCTTGGACGAAGAACTCACCTTCTTGGCGCGTCCGCCCATGGACACAAGGTATTTCTTGGACTTGAGGGCATTCTGGGAATACCCGCCGGCGGCATTGATGTAGTCGGCCACCGTCATTTTCGCATTCCAACTCACAGCGGTGGGATACATCACGGCGCCAAACACACGCACCACATTGGACTGTACCGGAATCTCCAGGCGGTCGTTCTCCCTGAGGACAACGTCCGAAGCGCCGCCGGGGTGGGCCAGGGCGTCTTCCAGGTTCAGTGCTATACTATAGTGGCGCGTTCCCGTCTTAAGGGTGTTGCGGTCCATATTCACGGCCGCCGTAGAGTCTATCTGCTTCACCAGCAGCTGGCCCAGTTCGCGGGCCTGGGTAATTTCCTCCTCCGTGGCTTCGCGAACCAGACGGGCGCCCTTGATATAGGCAAATGGCGTAAGGCCGCCGGCCTTTGCAACGAGGTCAGTTACCCTCTCCTCACGATTGGTCATGGTGAATACGCCCGGGAAGTTCACCTCTCCGGTAACCTCAAAATGGCGCTGGATGTTATAGGAAGGACTCTGGTGAACAGTTACCTCGTCGTAGGGTTCCAGCACGAAGTCCCGGCTGTCATCGGCCACCAAACCGTCCTTCAGGGCGAAGGAATACATTTCGCCTATGTCGCTGGTGGCCACCTTGCCGTCGGCGTCCTTCTTGCGGCGGGTAACGTCCACACGGGAGGTGGAGGCACCGTCCTTGAGGCCGCCGGCCATGATGATGAAGTCTTCGATGGTGGTATTCTCGGCAAACATGAACTTGCCGGGGTTGTTCACCATGCCGGTGATGGTCATGGTGCCCCGGTCCTTGAGATCGCTGGAGCTGGCCACAAACAGCTCGTCGTTGTTCTGCAGCACAAAATCCGGCTTGGTGCCGGCCATGATTTCCGTGAGGTTCAGGGAGAACACTTCCTGGGAGCGGTCCTCGTGCTCGCGGTGCACCACCACGCGGTCTGTGAAGGCCTCGGGCAGCAGGCCGCCCGCCTTCTTCACCAGTTCCCTGGCCGTGCGCACCTCTCCCAGTTCATAGGTTCCGGGGAGATATACGGCGCCGCTGATGGCAATGCGGTTCTGGAAGCGGGTCTGCTGCAGGCCCACCTCCATGCGGTCTCCGTTCTGGAGGCGGAAGGTGGCAAAGTCCTTTTCGTCCACCGTCCTCACCTCGTGGCTGGCGCCCTGCTGGCGGAACACCGTAACGGCGCCGGTGTTGGCGCCCAGGGCGAAGCCGCCGGCATATTCCAGCAGGTTGGCCACCGTCTCCCCTTCCTTGAGCTCAAAGAACATGGGGCGCTTCACCACTCCTTCCACCTGCACCATTTCTTTGTAGGCGGGAACCAGCACTACGTCCCCGTCTTCCAGGCGCACATCGGTTTTCTGCGTGCCCTGGGTCATGTATTCGTAAACGTCAACGATACCCACGGTCTTGTTGCCGCGCACCACCTTGATGTTACGCAGGGTGCCGGGCTCCACAACGCCTCCGGCTCTGTAGAGGGCATGGAAGGCCGTGGAGAAGCCTGACAGCACGTAAGTGCCGGGGTTGGCCACGTCTCCCATCACGTTAATCTGGATGGAACGGATCTGGCCCAGGCTCAGGCGCATGTCCGTTCCCGTACTGCCCAGGCCGCCGTAAATGGACGACAGTCTTTTTTTCAAATAGGCGTTGGCCTCCTCCACGGTTTTGCCGCTCAAGTACAGGGGGCCCAGGATTTCCACATTGATGCTTCCCTCGGGGGAAATGAATTCCCGGATGGTGGTTTCGTTCTGGCCGAAGATGTCTATGATTACCTCATCGTCGGGGCCCAGGCGGTAGTTCCTGGGGGTGGCCATGGTTTCGCTGGGGGCGAAGGTCATGTTGCGGGAACGGAAGATGTTGCGGCCGTAAACCTCCGATTCCTGCACCGCTTCGGGAAGCACTTCGGCCTCCTCGGCATTCACATCCAGCATCCGGTTGAGGTCCTGGGCACGGTCCTGGCCCTGGGGGTCTCCCTCTCCTTCCGCGTACTGGCCACTCTTCGCATTCACCGTGTGGCGGCGGCTCTTCTCCTGGACGGTGGTCTTGCCGTCCTGCTTGCCCTGGCGCTCCTGGTAGGCCTTGTAAACACGCTCGGCCTGTTCCCTGGTAACACCCCGGAGGCTTAACTCCGCCACCATTTCCTGCTGGCTCTTGCCCTGGGCAAGGCCCTGCCGCACATATTCCATTACCTGGGTATCCGTCATGGAACTCTGGGCCCAGGCCATGGCAGCCACCACAAAAAGACCGGCACAGAGGGCCGACAGTCTTCGTTTCAATGCAGTCATATTCGCTTCAATAAAAGTATATTCGTACAAAGATACTACTTTTTGCTTAAGATATTTTTATTTATAGTTTATTTTTGTGGAAATTTTTGAGGAAAATTTACCAAAAAGAAACATAAAGAATTTATTGAATCATTTCAAAACAGACTCTAAAACTCATACAAGTTCAGTCCCGTCTCCGGGTCGAACTTGCGGCCCGCATGGGTGAGGGAGAAGTCCGTCACAAACAGCTCGCAGGCACCGTTGACGCGGGCCTTCAGCAGATGGCCGCCCACGCAGGTATAGTCCCGGCGGCTGCAGGTGAGGTGCACGTGGAGGTAGGGGGCTTCGTCCTTGACGGAGATGTTGCCGGTGAGGTTGGCAATCTCCATCTGCTCCTCGAAGGTTTTGTCCACATACTGCTTGGTGGCGGGGTCCAGAAAGCGGAAAGTGGCCTCCGAGATGGCTCCGATGCCGGTTATTTCCCCGGCGGTGATGCTTTTCATGCGGCAGAAATCGGCCAGTGCCTCCATGATTTCCCGGTGGTTGCCTATACTGAGGATATAACGGACGTTGGGGGCGAGGGCCTGGTCTTTGACTTTTTGGTATGTGTACATGGTTATCTTTTTTAATCGCGTAAAGATAGCAATTATTGGCGTAGAAATATTATATTTGCATTCAAATCCAATCCGAAGAATGAAGAAAACGGCTCTGACAGCCTTTGCATTCCTTGTCTGCGCCACCCTGCAGGCCCAGCAAGTGTGCGCCAACTACCGCGTGGAAGGCATGACCCATATCGCCACCCGGGCAGAATCCATAGTCTTCGGCACCATCCCCGGCCAGGCCGGCGTGGAATGGGTGGGCTTTCCCGACGGCTCCAGCCTTTACCTGCTGCATATTACCCTGGAGCCTGCCAAGAAGGCCGCCACCGCCGCCCCCAAGGGTGTCAAAATGGCCGCCACCCTTTCTAACGGAAAACTGGTGCGCATGGAGCAGATCGGCCAATATGAGGCCTCCACCAAATACACCCGGCTCAAGTATGCCGTGGAAGAGGCCGATATGGAAAAACTGGTGCAGGGCATCAAGTCCGTAGATATCGTAACCGGCTGGAATCCGGAAGATTACCTCCAGGCCAGCTTTGCGGGAAATGAGCTGGGAGACCTCCTCAAACGCCACTGCGAGGCTATCCTCAAGGCATCGGCCCGCACCCTGGAGTTCAAGGCCACCCTGGCAGACCGGCAGGAAAGCCTCTCCAGCGTCATGACCACCACGAATCCCCTGGTGGCCCGCGGCGCCAATTTCGACTACAACGTCCTCCTCTCCCACCTCCAGTACAAGAACACCGGAGGGGAAGACATCGATTTCTACTTCGCCATCGGCACCCAGGAGCAGTTCCACATTCCCTTCGACGCCGCCGTGCGCTTCACCCTGGCCGACGGCTCCACCATCGGCCTCCTCCAGGCCCGGGACGACGTAAACTTCGTGCTGGTCTATCCTTCCATGGAAGACATCACCCGCATGGTGGAAGTGGGCGTTACAGGCCTCTCCATTGACTATGAGGGCGGCACGCTGGAAGACACCTTCCCCGCCCGCGAAGACGGGCAGCTCACTCTCTCCGAGGTCCTTCAGCACCAGCTCCAGCTCATCTTCTACATAAGTTCGCTGTAGTTTCGGTGTAGTGAGGAAAAATTTTGTTATCTTTGCAACCCCGATCTTCTTCGCCAGCCTGTCATTCTGAAGCCTTGGCGAAGAATCTTAAGGATGGTTCCGTAGCTCAGCTGGATAGAGCAACAGCCTTCTAAGCTGTGGGTCTCGGGTTCGAATCCCGACGGAATCACAAACAGAGCGAAAAGATGAAAGCAGGAAGAAGACAAGCAAGCTTGCCATTCTTCCTGCTTTCGGCTTTTCAGTGGACCCCGGCAGGGGGCGTGATGTGGCCGCCGGGATTCCCGGCGGTCTTTTTTTATTCGGCCCATGTGCCCCTCCCGTACACGAAAACCGCCTTCCCGGTGTACGAACCTCCGAAAATCAGCCTCCCGGGCACGAAATCGGCCTTTCCGGTGTACGAACCTCCGAAAATTGACCTCCCGGGCACGAAAACCGCCTTTCCGGTGTACGAGTCTCGCCCCCCTGACGGTTATTTCGGCCTATCGGCGAGGGCTCTATTTTGCCCTTTGTACTGAAAGAGTC
>CAJOLS010000100.1 GCA_905235535.1 uncultured Bacteroidales bacterium | reverse complement strand
ACGGGTAACTTCCACATCGTGAAACTTAGGATCAGGAAGTAGAATCCTCTTTTTAGGCTTCGCTTTTCTCATTTTGAAAAAGAATTAAAGGTGAAAAAAATTACTTCTTAGATTTCTTGGGACGTTTTGCGCCATACAGGGAACGGGACTGAGTACGTCCATCCACGCCGGCGGTATCCAAAGCTCCTCTAAGGATGTGGTAACGAACACCCGGAAGGTCCTTTACACGACCGCCGCGAACCAGCACGATGCTGTGCTCCTGGAGGTTGTGGCCTTCGCCCGGGATGTAGGCATTGACCTCTTTGGCGTTGGAAAGACGGACACGGGCTACTTTACGCATAGCGGAGTTCGGCTTTTTGGGCGTAGTGGTGTAAACACGCAGACATACGCCACGCTTCTGAGGGCATGCATCCAACGCACGAGACTTGCTCTTGATTTCGAGCTGCTCGCGTCCTTTACGGACAAGTTGTTGAATTGTAGGCATAAATGTTTGTTAATAAATAAATTATAGTTACAGCCCATTTTACGGCTCTTATGTTTCCGCAAAATGGGCTGCAAAGATAAGTAAAATTTTTTAATTCACAAAGTTTTCCACAAGCCAATCCTGCTCTTTACAGCGTGATTTTCGTGGTTTTAAGACCTTTTGCCTTGCATATAAGCGTCACGGGACCCTCTCCCGTGCGACGGACAATGGCCGATGCTTTCCCGTGGAAGGCGGGCAGCGAAGTGCTGTAGAAGGGAACGTGGGAGGTGGGGTCTCCGGCATCGGTGCCGATCATCTGCGCCGGCCCCTGGACCGTAAAGGAAAGCAGGTTGTCTGCATCCGGCACCGGGCTGCCGGCCTTGTCCAGCACGTCGATGGTTATATAGGTGAGTTCCTCCCCGGCAAAATCGACGGAAGCGGCCAGACGGGAGGCTTTCCCGGCGGTTTTCACCTTGTCGCGGGCCCACTCCTTCCCGTATTTGTACGTTACCACCTCCACGGTTCCGGGTTCATAAACCACATTGTCCCACACAAAGCGACAGCCCTCTATGGCCTTGCGCCCATAGGACCTGCCGTTCACAAACAGTTCTGCCTCGTCTCCGGAAGTATATACATGCACGGGAGTTACCTCCCCTTCGCGGCCGGGCCAGGTCCAGTGCGGCAGGATGTGCGCCACGGGCACATCGGAATGCCAGCGGCTCTGGTACAGCCAGAAACGGTCTTTGGGGAAACCCGCCAGGTCCATGATGCCGAAATAGCTGCTGCGGCTGGGCAGCGGGACATCGGCAATGGCCTGGCCCCAGCCGGCCACCATCTTCTTGAAGGCCTCGCGCTCTTCCTCCGTATGGAAGTTGGTGAGCACGGAAGGATCCATGTTGAAGGGCGTAGGTTCTCCCAGATAATCGTAGCCCGTCCAGACAAACTCTCCGGCGCACTCGGGAACCTCGTCTTCAAACTGCCACTCATAGTCCGGATTGGAGGCCCAGCCGGGGGCGTACAGGTCGTAGGAACTTACCTGGAAGGGGGCTTCCATATCCCAGCCCTTTCCCTTCTCCTGCTCTACCGGGAAACGGTAATACCCGCGGGTAGAGATGCAGGAAGCCGTCTCGGAACCATACACAGGCTGTCCGGGATGCGTTTCCCGGAACTTGGCATACAGGTGCGGCTTGTAGTTGAAGCCGTACACATCTATGGTGGAAGCATAGCCGGTGAAGGCCGCGCCGGGATTGTCGTTCCCGGCCGTAGTGGGACGCGAAGGGTCTTCCTGGTGGCAGATGTCCGTCAGCATTCGGGGAATCCACCAGCGGGAGGCGTCTCCCTGTTCCCCGCATTCATTGCCGATGCTCCAGGCTATCACACAGGGGTGGTTGCGGTCCCGGCGGATCATGGCCACCAGGTCTTTTTCGGCCCACTGCTCAAAAAGCTTGGCATATCCGTTTTCTTTCTTGGACCAGGTCCAGGTGTCCGTGAGTTCGTCCAGCACCAGGAAACCCATGCGGTCGCAAAGGTCCAGCAGTTCCGGTGCGGGAGGATTGTGGCTGGTACGGATGGCGTTGCATCCCATCTCTTTCAGCTTTTTCAGGCGGCGGACCCAGGCGTCATCGTTCCACACGGCCCCCAGGGCGCCTGCGTCGTGGTGCAGGCACACGCCCTTCAGGAAGGTCTTCCAGCCATTCACGAACACGCCCTCGGTCCTCCACTCCACGTCCCGGAAACCGAAGGGCGTGTCGTACACATCCGTTCCCTCAACGGTTTCCACGGTGGTACGGGCCACATAAAGGGCGGGATGCTCCGGAGACCAGAGCTGCGGAGCCTCCACTTCCAGGGTCTGGGTAAGTACGCGGCCGTCATAGACCGGCCCTTCCGTCACCACCTGGGCCGATGTACCCAGGATGCAGGTTGTAACCTTTGCCTGCATGGGGGTGGCCGTACGAAGGGTGATGTCTATGGACACCCGGCCCCGGGCATCGGCCTTCACGAAGGTGCCCCAGCGGGCCACGGAGGTGCGGGCGCTGCGGGTGAGCCAGACATTGCGGTAAATGCCGCCGCCGGGATACCAGCGGGAGCTTTCCGGCTGGTTGTCCAGCTTGATTTCAATGAGGTTGTCCCCCTCGTGGAGGAATGGATTCAGTTCCACGGCCCAGGAGGCATAGCCGTAGGGCCAGCCGCCGGCTTCGGCCCCGTTCACATAGACTTTGGCATTGGAGAAGGCACCGTCCACCTCCAGGCGGAGGTTTTTCACCAGGTCTTCGGCCGATACGGACAGGGTTTTGGAGTAGGTGGCCCGACCCCACCAGGCCAGCTTGCCCGTCTCTCCGGGGTTTTCCTGGAGGAAAGGCTGCTCCACTCCCCAGTCGTGCGGGAGGTTCAGCGTGCGGGTTTCCCCGTCTTTGGTAAAGTTCCAGTCTTGGTTCCAGGACTGCCGTCCGGAGGGCTGCGCAAAAGCGGCCGCACACAGGGCCAGGGCGCAAAGGAAGGTTGTAGTCTGTTTATATTCCATAAGTACGCGAATTTAACGATTTTTTTGTATCTTCGCCTAATACTCTCACACACCTGTTAAAAATGAAACGAATTTTCTCCCTCCTTGCCCTGGCCCTGTGCCTGGCGGCATCGGCCCAGAACGCCAACTATGAGCAGGCGGCCCGCTTCAGCGCCAAGCACCTGCAGAACTTGGTTTACAGCACGCGCATACGCCCCAACTGGTTCCAGCATTCGGACAAATTCTGGTACAGCTGGAAAACGGCCGATGGCACCCGCTACTACATCGTGGACCCGGCCACCGGCACCAAGACCGAGATTTTTGACCTGGCCAGGCTGGCCCGCCAGATTACGGAAATCACCCACGACCCCTATGACGCCCAGCACCTTCCCCTGCGGCTGAAGCTCAAAGATGACAAAACTTTCCAGTGGGACCTCAAATCCAAGACCGAAAAGCGGGACAGCGCCGGCAACACCACCGGCAAGTTTGTGGAATACCGTTTCTATTACGACATAGCCAGCGGAAAGCTCACGTATGACACCGAAGAGCACAAGGACCTGTATCCCCGCTGGGCCAATGTTTCCCCGGACGGCAGCATGGGCATCTATGTCAAGAACCACAACCTGTGGGTCATGGACAAGGAGAACCTGGCCAAGGCCGCCAAAGACGCCAAGGACAGCACCCTGGTGGAGTGCGCCCTCACCACGGACGGCACCGCCCAGTTCTCCTGGGACGGAAACAGCTACTCCGGAGACATGGAGAAGGATTCCACTGCCCGCCGCTTCGCCTCTGTGAACTGGGCCCCGGACGGCAAACACTTTGCCATCATCCGCTGGGACATGAGCATGGTGAAGGAGTTCTGGGTGATCAATTCCCTGGCCAAACCCCGTCCGGAACTGGAAGCCTACCACTACCAGATGCCCGGAGAGCCCGGTCCCAAGGGAGAGCTGTGCATCCTGGACCTGGACGGCCAGGTGCAGAAAGTGGCCTGGAACGCCTTCAAGGACCAGGACGGAGACATCCTGTCGGCCGAACCTACGGCGGCCGACGCCTATAAAGACTACTACAGTTCCCGCTGGATGGGGGACGAGAAGGGTTTTTACCTGATCCGCCGCAGCAGGGACCTCAAGCGCACAGACCTTTGCCGCGTGGAAGTAGGGGCCGACAGCACCCGCACCATCCTGGGAGAGCGCATGAACACCTACATCGAAACCCGCACCCCCAAGTTCCTCCCGGGCGGAGATTTCGTGTGGTGGAGCGAAAGGAACGGATGGGCCAACCTCTATCTCTACGGGGCCGACGGCACCCTCAAGAAGAACCTCACCGAAGGCTCTTTCCACGTGGAGGACGTGCTGGGCGTAGCCGGTGGATACCTGGTGATTAGCGCCTGCGGCGTGAATCCGGCAGAGAATCCCTACCAGATGCACAACTTCCGCGTCCCGCTCACGGGCGGCGCCATGGTGCAGTTGGACATGGAAGACATGGACGTACTGGCCACCTCCTCCTTTGACGGCAAGTACATCGTAGCCAACTACTCCCGCGTGGACTACAAGCCCGCCGTCATGCTGGTGAATACCGCCACCGGCAAGCGCACCCACCTGGAAGAGGCCGATTTCTCCCGCCTGATGGAGGCCGGCTACCAGTTCCCGGAGCGCTTCAAGGTAAAGGCGGCCGACGGCGTCACAGACCTCTGGGGAGAACTGCACAAGCCCTTCGACTTCGATTCCACCCAGGTATATCCCATCGCCGATTATGTTTATCCCGGTCCTCAGGTGGAAGCCAATGACATCTCCTGGCGCTTCAACCTGCGCACGGACCGCCTGGCCCAGCTGGGCATGATTGTGGTCACGGTGGGCAACCGCGGCGGCCACCCCAACCGTTCCAAGTGGTACCACAACTACGGTTACGGAAACCTCCGGGACTACGGCCTGGAAGACCAGAAGTACGCCATCCAGCAGCTGGGCGCCCGTTACAAATGGATAGAGCTGGAGCGCGTGGGCATCCACGGCCATTCCGGCGGCGGATTCATGTCCACGGCGGCCATCCTCCAGTACCCGGACTTCTTCAAGGCGGCCGTCTCCTGCGCCGGCAACCACGACAACAGTATCTACAACCGCTGGTGGAGCGAGCAGCATCACGGCATCCAGGAGAAGGTTTCCAAGGGAGACACCTCCTTCGTCTATAACATCAAGACCAACCAGGAGATTGCCTCCCGCCTCAAGGGTCACCTGATGCTGGTACACGGAGACCAGGACAACAACGTGAACCCCGCCAACACCATCCGCGTGGTGAACGACCTCATCAAGGCCAACAAGCGCTTCGAGCTGGTCATCCTGCCCGGCCAGCGCCATGGCTTCGGAGACATGAACGAATATTTCTTCTGGAAAATGGCCGACTGGTACTCCCGCTGGCTCATCGGAGACACCCGCGAGAGGCCCATCGACATTCCCGAACTGAACAACGACTGATTATGAGAAAGTTATTTGCATTCGCATGGGCTCTGCTCCTGCTGGCAGCCTGCGACATGGTCCGCACCGAGACCTATCAGGACGATTTGGTCATGCCCTTGGAAGAAGGCCAAGAGGATTCCCTGTTCTTCTCCCTCAGCATCGAGTATGTGGTTACGGGCATGAAGGTGGAAACAAGGCAGAACATCAACAACGCCATCGTAGCCCAGGCTTTCGACATGGAAAGCGGTTCCGGAACCCTGGAAGAGACGGCCATCCGCTACCGGGAAAACCTCATAGACGAGTACATGAACGAGAATGCCGTCCTGGAGAACGGCGTCCGCTCCTGGGAAGACCGCCTGGGAGGCGCTTTCCAACAGAGATACAAGAACTACATGAACTATCTGGTGAGTTACTATTCCTTCCGGGGAGGCGCCCATGGCATCCAAACCCTCAGCAACATTGTCTTCGACTCCAAAACGGGCCTGCAGGTTCGTGAGCAGGACCTTTTTGCCCCGGGTTTCGAAGAGCCCGTGGCCCAGCTCCTGCGCCTGGCGGTGAAAACCTCCATGGAACAGGAAGACCCGGAGCTGATGCAGCTGGTGAACCTGGGGGAAGTGCAGCCCAACGGGAATTTCTCCGTGGGCAAGGACGGCATTGAATGGCTGTTCCAACCCTATGAGGTGGGCCCTTACGCCCTGGGAATTGTGAGCGCCACCCTCTCCTGGGAAGAGCTGACACCCTTCTTAGAGTCTGTTTTTTTTGAAATGATTGATATTTTTATTTATAGTTTATTTTTGAGGAAAATTTACCAAAAAGAAACATAAAGAATTTATTGAATCATTTCAAAACAGACTCTTAAAGTAATCGCTAATTATATGGACTGGATTGTGACTGAGATGGACGGGAAGGTCGCATCCATCGCGGCCGATTACCGTCACCTGCCCCACATTGCCACCCAGCTGGCTGCCCTGCCGCCGGAGGAAGTGGGTTCCATCGGCACACGCAAAATCTGTACGGAAGAGCTTGCGGAGTTTGCCAAGTTCCTCACCTGGGAGGATCTCCGGCTCTTTGGCTCTCCCTTCCAGATTAGCGTCTGGAAAAAACTTTATAATCTGGAGCCCCGGCTATACAGCTATTCAGACCTGGCCGGCCTGGTGGACAACCCTGCCGGGGTACGGGCCGTGGCCCACGCCGTGGCGCTGAACCCCGTGGCCTATGTCATTCCCTGCCACCTGATTGTGCCCAAAGAGACCATGGATCGGGCGCAGGAAATCCGGGAATCGGCCTTAGGAACCCTTTTCAAAGGCAAAGACCTGTACCTTTTGGACAGCATAGACGTGGGGGCGTACGCCTATGGACCGGAAATCAAACGGCAATTCATCAAAATGCAGCTTGCGCCATGATCCTGGAAGTCTGTTGTGGAAACCTGGAAAGCGTGCACGCCGCCGTAAGGGGTGGCGCACAGCGTGTGGAACTGTGCTCCCGCCTGGAGCTGGACGGCCTCACTCCCCTCTGGGAAGAACTGCGGGAAGCCCGTTCCCTGTATCCGGCCTTGAAAATTCACGTACTCATCCGCCCGCGGGAAGGGGATTTCTGCTATGGACCGGAAGAAGTGGCGCAGATGGAGGCCGATATTGAAAAGGCGCTGGAGCTGGGGGCCGACGGCATCGTCATCGGCGCCCTTACCGAAAAGGGAGACGTGGACGCGGAAGTGATGAAGGAACTGGTGGCGCAAGTAAAAGGAAGGGCGTCCCTCACCTTCCACCGTGCCTTCGATGTATGCCGATGGCCTTTTGACGCCCTGGAAACCATCGAAGTACTGGGCTTCCACCGCATCCTCACCTCCGGCCAGGCGCCATCGGCCCAGGAAGGGACAGACATGCTGCGGGAGCTGCAGAGGCGGGCGCACCTGACCATCCTGCCCGGCGGCGGCATCCATGCCGGCAACGCCCGGCGCATCCTGGAGTTCTCCGGCTGCCGGGAGCTCCACGCATCGGCCTCCACCGCCCTGATGGGCAGGAAGGTGACGGATGCCAAAAAAGTGGCCGCTATCCTGTCAGTAACGCAGGATCTCTGAGGGGAGCTCGATGCGGGCAGAGGCCGTATGGACAACGCTCACAAAGCCCACACCCCCTTCCATATTGGAAGGAATGACAACCGGCTCCATAATATCCGGCCGATAGGAGCTTGACGACACCGTCCTCAGAGCCCGGAGATAATCGTACGCCTCCTGCGAACAGTGGCTCAGGCGAACCTCCAACCAGTGGCGGGTGGTGCAGGAATCTGGCCCGCGGGATTCAAGGTCCCCGGAGCCGTAAGACTTGGCAAGTTCCCCGGCAAGGGATTCAAAGTCAACCCCCTCATTGTTCCAGGAAGAAAAAGCATTCATTCTGACATGGGCCGTTGCATCCCGGAACTGACGGTCGGAGAAGCAGGCAAACTCACCGTTCCCGGTGTAATCCAAGAGTTCATTGGAGGGAGCCCCGTTCCCATCCAGAAGGATGGGGTCGTCCATCTCCAGGATATAGCGGGGGGAATCCACGGTGACGACAAGGTCCGGCCCTCCGTCCCGGAAAGAATACGTTCCTTCCGTTATTTCCCGTAGAGAAATACTGTACCAATTCTCCTCTCCCTTCCGGTCGGGGATATCGGCATGCACCTGAAGATAACGGTCACTCCAGTCCGTGTACCGGATGGTAACCCGCGCCGTATCCACCCGGGAAATAGTAACTGGCTCCGGAACGGTCAAAAGGGCCGATGTGGCCCTGAAAGCCCCCCGGTTGGCCTCGAAGGACAGTTGCACCTTATCTCCCGCCTGAAGCGATGCAGGGAAAACGACGGGAAGCTGCCCGTCATTATCGGGACAGCTATGCCACACGTCTGCCACCACCTTTCCATTTACGGAGCAAACCACCCGTGCGTCCTCTACGGGCACCACCAGGCCGTTTTCGCTGAGGGAAATCAGGAGGGTCTGCTCCGGGCAGGCCTGGTCCAGCCACCCCACGACCATCAGTTGCGGTTCCACCTGGCCGAAATCGTAAGGGATGGTATTTGTGCAAGCTGCCGCAAGGAATAGCAGCAGGGGTAGAAAGTCTCTTTTCATGCTCAAAATGTCCTTGTATAACCGATGGAAGGGAAAATGGGCAGGAGGGTTATCTTCTTGATCCGGACTTCCTGGATTTGCTGCCACTCCACCGCGCCGTCCGGTTTGTATCGGCCGACACGTTCATCTATACTCTCCTTTTGCACCAACGTGGGATTCATGTGGTTATACGCATTATAGATGCTCAGATTCCAGATTCCCTCCCCGCGGGTATGTTTTCGGTGAAAGTTGAATCCCAGGTTAAGGGTATGGCTGGAAGGAAGCCGATAATTGTTGCGGGAAGAGACAAAGTCTGCATAGCTTAGCTCGCCGGTGGGCGATGACATGACGATTCTCCGCTCCGGAAGGGTGGTTACCCCGCCCGAGGCATAATTCCACGTAAGGCTGATGTCAAACTTTTCGTTGAACCTGTGGTTCACCACCAGGTTCACGTTGTGTCTGCGGTCGTAGCGATATGGGAAACGCCGCCCGTGGTTGATGGAGGGAAACAGCCGGTCGCTCTTGGCCAGCGTGTATCCCAGCCAACCGGTGGTCTTCCCCGCTGTCTTCTCTATGAAGAGCTCTACGCCCATCGCGCGGCCGGAGCCCACCTCCACCTTGTTTTCCCAGCCAGTGGAATCAAAAAGGAAGGCCACGCCGTCCTTGTACTCCATCACGTTCCGGACAGCTTTGCAATAACCCTCTACAGAAAAACTCCACCCGGGCAGCCCGTCGAAATAGACCCCCAGCGAGAACTGGTCGGACGTCTCCGGACGGATATTCCTGGTAACGGGCACCCATAAATCTACCGGAAGCGTAATCTGCGAAGAAGAAAGCAGGTGCACGTATTGCGCCATCCGGGAATAGGAAGCTTTGGCACACCAGCCCTCCGTAAAGTTCACCTTGGCACTCAGGCGCGGCTCTATGGACCAGTAAGTCTTTCCCTGCGTGTTGAAAAGTGTGGCGCGAAGGCCGGGATTCAGGCTCAGGTGACGGCCGATGCGGATATCGTCTTCTGCATACAGGCTGGCTTCATGCCCCCTCTGGAGGCTGTTGCTTCTCATGTTCAGGGTGGTATCGACCTGCGGGGTTCCGTCCATATACTGCCGGACATAGCCCGTCATGGTTTCCGGGATAAAGGTGTGGAAAGTATATTCTGCACCAAACTTGACCCGATGGGAAGAGGACGGAGTATAGTCAAAATCGGCCTTGGCCACCCAGTCCTGCATGCCGGACCTGTAATCAAACAGGAAGCGGTTGTCCTCCATGTCCCCATCCGGACTCACGTCCAGGGTATTCATGTCCGACTCCAGCCGCATGTGATAACGGTTGAATGCGACGGTAGTGTTGGCAAAAAGATGGGGGGTCACAACGTGATTCCAGCGAAGGGCGGCCACGGTATTACCCCAGCGCATTCCCAGTTTCTGTTTATCAGAAACCGGCTGGCCGGTCCTGGCGTCCGCAGCCTCGTCGCTGTTCCGGTAATAGAAGTTGTCCATCCCGTGATACACATTGAAATAGAGCCGGTCCCGGTCGCTGAAACGGTGCGTAAACTTGGCATCCAGGTCGTAGAAGAAATAGTTTCCGTCAAAACCGGTGAGCTTGATGACGGGAGTCAGAAGGATGGTATGCATTCCCCTCGCGCTTACGGAATAGGAGGTCTTGCCCTTCCGGATGGGCCCCTCGATATGCAGTTTTTCTCCCATCATGCTCACGCCCACGCTCCCGTGGGTCTCGTAGAGGTTGCCGTCGTTGGTGCGCACGTCCACGATACTGGAAATCCTTCCTCCATAACGCGCCGGAAAGGAACTTTTGTACAAAGTGACTTTCTTGACGGCCTCCGGCTGGAACACGGAGAAGATGCCCAGCATGTGCTCTGCATGGTACAGGGGAATGCCGTCTAAAAGGAGCAGGTTTTCGTCCGGGCCGCCGCCCCGCACATACAGGCCGGAGAAACCCTCCGTACCACCCTGGACGCCCGGCAGGAGCTGGATGGTTTTCAGGATGTCGGCCTCGCCGAACAAGGCGGGCACGCTTTTGACGGCTATGACGGGGACTTCGATGGCTCCCATCCTGGTGGAGGAGATGCCGGACTCCTGCGGAGCTGTGACCCTGGCTTCTTCCAGCGAAGCGCCGGGAACCAGCCTCACATGTACCGTCGTATCCCTTCCGGCCCGGACAGAGACGGTCTGGGGAAGATAGCCCACATAAGAAAACATGACATCGGCCTTCTCTCCAGGGATGGTCAGGGAATAGAAACCGAAGTTGTTGGAGACCGCCCCGTGCTTGCCGCAAGTTGCCCCGGCCCCAATCAGGGTCTCTCCTGTGGCCGCATCCGTGACAAGGCCGCTGATGGTCAAACGGGGGATTCTCCGCAGTATTACATGGTCCCCTTTGAGCTCAAACCCTATGTCGCTTCCCCCGAAAAGCTGCCGCAGCGCCTGTTCCAGGGTGGCGGCATCGGCCCTTCCCCCCTGCCTTTCCAGCGGGAGGGAGGCATCATACACAAAATGGACGCCAAACTTTTCCTCCAACGCGGCCATCCCTTCCCGCAAACTGGTCTGGGCCCAAAGGCCTGTCCCGGCCAGCAGGAGGGACACAGCAAGAACTATTTTTCTCAGCGGACGCATCCTTTAGAAGGTAAAACCAACGGCGGGACCAAAAGAGAAACGGGTCCGGTTCTCCCTATGATTATTATACTCGAACCGAACCGGCTGCATATCTATGGAAAAGCCAAAGGAGAATTTGCTTCCCTTTTTCCCCGCATGAAGGGAATAGCCCACATCGATGGAAGCAAATACATGGCCCCTTACCCCCAGCGTATGGTCCAGGTCTTTCAAATACTCAAAATCTTCCTTGCCTCCGTTATCATAGCCAAAAACAACGCCATAGGTCAATTGTGATTTGGCAAAGATACCATACCCCAGGCGGGCCGCCACGAACGGCATCCATTTGTGGGAAGGGAGAATGTCGTACCGTCCATAAACATAGGGACGAAAACCCCGGTAATCATGGGTCTTCACATAGATACGCTCTATTCCGCCGGGAAGGACGGCCCCTCCGTATGTCACGTACTGAATGCCGGCTCCCGCCGAAATATGCTTGCTCAACTTGTATCCGCCAAAAAAGTCTATATCGTAATTGTTGGCCCTTTCTCTGCCAATAGCTATTCGGTATGAAGCCTTTGCTCCCATTTCATAGGGTCTGGTTCCCTGCGCAAGGAGGGACGGCGACATGCAAAGGATAATCGCCAGAAGTAACGTGATTTTTTTCATGGATTTAGAGTCTGTTTTGAAATGATTCAATAAATTCTTTATGTTTCTTTTTGGTAAATTTTCCTCAAAAATTTTCACCCATAGGAACCCCTATGGCCAA
>CAJOLS010000099.1 GCA_905235535.1 uncultured Bacteroidales bacterium | reverse complement strand
GCCAGGGACCTTGAAACGGGCACGGATACTGGCAAGGTCGTTTGACTTCTTCGGATCGATCTCGCAATATTTCTGCATGTTCTGGTCAATCTTCTTTGCATCTCCAGCTGCGGGACAAACGGCTGAGGGGAAACTATTTGACGACCGTTTTGAAAGGATTGCCCGGATAATGAACAAGTTCAAATAACTTTTTTGCGGTAAACGACAAATTCAAAGGTGAAGCCGGTCTCCGGGTCCGTGTGGGTTTCGGAGGTGCTTTCCCGCTCCCAGACCGCGGGGTCTATTTCCGGGAAGAAGACATCGGCATCCGGAAGGACGGTGTGCACGTGGGTGATGTACAGCTTGTCCATCTCCGGCATGGCGGCCCGGTAAACGGAGGCGCCGCCCATCACGAAGCACTTGTCTTTTCCGGCCAGCCGGGCCTCTTCGTAAGCCTCTTCGAAAGAATACACGCAAGTGACTTCCGGGATGTCTTCCCCGCCCAGGTTGAGGACGATGTTCTTCCGGCCCGGAAGCGGGCGGAAGGGAAGGGAGAAGTACGTGGTGCGGCCCATGATGACGGGATACCCCTTCGTCTGAGCCTTGAAGTATTTGAGGTCTTCCGCTATGTGCCAGGGAAGCTGGTTTTTGATGCCGATGCCCCAGTTATCGGCCACGGCGACTATAAGACATTTTTCCATAGATTCTTCACTTTGTTCAGAATGACAAAAAGAGCCTAAACCGCCACCGGAGCTTTGATGGCAGGCCAGGGATCGTAGCCTTCCAGGGTGAAATCTTCGTATTGGAAGTCGAAGAGGGATTTTACGTTGGGGTTCAGTTTCATCACGGGCAGGGGGCGGGGCTCGCGGGAGAGCTGCAGGGTCACCTGCTCAAAATGGTTGCGGTAAATGTGCGCGTCTCCGAAGCTGTGGACGAATTCTCCGGGCTGCAGGCCGCACACCTGGGCCATCATCATGGTGAGAAGGGCATAGGAAGCAATATTGAACGGAACCCCGAGGAAGGTGTCTGCGCTGCGCTGATATAGTTGGCAGGAGAGTTTTCCGTTTGCCACATAGAACTGGAACAGGCAGTGGCAGGGCGGAAGGGCCATTTTGTCCAGCTCTCCGGGGTTCCAGGCGCACACCAGCATGCGGCGGGAAGCCGGGTTGGAGCGGAGGGTTTCCAGCACCTTGCCCAGCTGGTCTATGCTGCGGCCGTCAGGGGCGGGCCAGGAGCGCCACTGGTGGCCGTACACCGGCCCCAGATCTCCGTTTTCATCGGCCCATTCGTCCCAAATGGTGACGCCGTGTTCCTGGAGGTAATGCACGTTGGTGTCTCCGGCGATGAACCACAGGAGCTCGTAGATGATGGATTTCAGGTGCATCTTCTTGGTGGTGAGAAGGGGAAAGCCCTTGGACAGGTCGAAGCGCATCTGGTAGCCGAAAATGCTTTGCGTACCGGTTCCGGTTCGGTCTTCCTTCATGGCGCCGTTGGCGCGGATATATCTGAGGAGGTCTAAATACTGTTGCATGTATGCAAAAATAGTAAAATTATTCTGAGTTTTCGTTATATTTGCGATATGAATGGACGAAGAGAATATACGTCGTTGGAAATCTGTGCCGGAGCTGGAGGACAGGCTCTGGGACTGGAGTTTGCAGGTTTTAAACACGTTGCTTTGGTTGAACTGGAATCTGAGTATTGCGATTGTTTAAGACATAATCGACCTGAATGGAACGTCATCTGCCAAGATGTACATTCCTTCTGTGGAACGTCTTTCAGAGAAAAAATAGACCTTTTAGCCGGAGGTGTTCCGTGTCCGCCGTTCAGTGTTGCCGGAAAACAATTGGGCGAAAAGGACGAGAGAGACCTTTTTCCAGAAATGCTTCGGTTGGTTCAGGAAATCAATCCAAAAGCTGTTCTGATTGAGAATGTCAAGGGCTTTCTCTCTCCCAAATTTGACAGTTATAGAACCTCCATTATTTATGCACTAATGCGGATGGGCTACCGGCCCCACATAAAGTTGCTGCAAGCGTCTGATTATGGCGTTCCCCAACTTCGGCCCAGAGCCGTCATCGTTGCCCTTCGAAAAGATATCAAAGACACCTTTGATTTTCCTCTGCCTTTCATTTCAGACAATTTAACAGTAGGCTCTGCATTATATGATTTAATGGCCGCTAACGGTTGGAATGGAGCAGAGGAATGGCGGAAACGGGCTAATACAATTGCCCCTACACTCGTTGGGGGGAGCCGCAAACACGGAGGTCCAGATCTGGGACCCACACGTGCCAGAGCGGCATGGGCAGAACTAGGAATAGACGGAAGGAGTGTATCAGACCACGCACCGGAGCAGGATTTTGTCGGAATGCCTCGGTTGACACCGGCTATGATGGCCAGGCTCCAGGGTTTCCCGGACGGATGGTTTCAAGGAATCAAAAAGACAACGGCGTGTAGGATGATTGGCAATGCTTTTCCTCCTCCTGTTGCAAAGGTTATAGGATTGGAAATTAAAAAAGCATTAGATTATGGACTCCCTGTTACAGATAGCAAGAAAATCTTATCACAAGCGATTGCTTGATGAAGGTGTTTTGTCTATAGACCAAAATGGTATTCCCAGCAACGCAGACAGTCATAGCCGTCTGTCCATTATCCTTGCCCGAGGAATTGCAGAACGGTTGGAGGCTGCCGTTCACACAAAAATACAGGGACAGACTTCCGGAGCCAAATTTGAAACTATAAATATGCAGTTTCTGGAAGAAACGTTCCCTTTTCTCCAGAATCTGCGTCCCGGGAAATGGCATATTGTTAAACTCGGAAACCGAAATGCGCTCAAAGTCAGCAGTTTTTCGCAATACGAGCACTTGGACTATTTGTCGGCTTTAACGCAAGACAATCCCAAACTGGCGGCCAGTTTGGGAAATGATTATATGGTTGCTCCTGATGTTGTCGTCTATAGAGATGTCGAAAGCGACAAGAATATCAATAGCCAGCAAATTATCGTTGACAACTTTTTTGCACAATATGCCGATCTTCGGGACATCAACGGGCACCTTCCTATTTTGCACGCATCCGTTTCTGCCAAATGGACTATTAGAAGCGACCGCGCACAGAATAGCCGGACGGAGGCTCTTGGGTTGGTCAGAAATAGAAAAGGAAGACTTCCACACATTGTCGTAGTTACGGCAGAGCCCATGCCTTCGCGTTTAGCTTCATTAGCTCTTGGTACAGGAGACATTGACTGTGTATATCATTTTGCCTTACCAGAATTAATTCAAACTATTGACAGTCTAAAAGAAGAGGAAAGTGCAGCTGATATGCTGAAGATTCTGGTGGAGGGAAAACGGCTAAAAGATATCAGCGATTTACCGCTTGACCTCGCGGTTTAAGATTAAAGGTTCTGAAGCACATCCAGAACCATTTCCGGAAGAGCGTCCTTCAGAAGGACGTTCTTTTTTTCGTCCAAAAGATAAAGTGAGGGAACGGCGCGGACGGCATAGAGGCGGTCTGTGCGGATGGTGAAGGAAGGGTCGTAACCGTTGATCCACTCTTTGGGATAGGCGTCCTTCTTTTCCTTCCAGAGGTCAATTTCCTCATCTATGTAGATATCGGCCACCTTGAGGCGTCCGCCGGCAATGAGGGCCGATATTTCCGGCGAGGCGGCCATCTGCGCCATGATTTCCCGGCAGGCGCTGCAGTCCGGGTTGCCGAAGATAAGGAGGGTATAATCGGCCTTGATGCCGTAGAGCGTACGCCGGCGGCCGGCGGTGTCCAGGAAGGTGAAATCGGCCGCGGGAGTGCCTGTCTGGTTGATGGAGCACACCTTTGCGTCCCAGGCATACTGTCTGCGGTCTTTTTCGCTAACAAGGTCGGAGGCGGCCAGAAGGGTTACGTAGGGAAGGTAGAGGTCCTCGTTCCTTACCGGGGAATTGGGGTCGAAGAAATAACGCGAAATAAGGGCCGATGTCTTTGAAAACACATTTCCCTCCGGCTGGGCTTTCTGGAAGGCTTCCAGCCGCCCGAAAGCGGCCTTCATGGCCTCCTGGCCCGTGGGGATGGAAAGTTGCGGCAAAAGGGTGGCAAACAGGCCCACCTGCTTTTCCAGCTCTTCCACCGGGACGCCGTTCACCGTGACGGAATCGCAGTAGTAGAGTTTATCGGCCCGGGTAAAGGGGTCCCAGAAATGCTGCACCATCCACTCGGCCCGCCGGGGCGGCTCCGTTATCATCATGGGAATCTCCGCCATGGGAAAAGCCCGCGTGGCCGGCGCCTTCTCCGCCTTCTTCCCGGGCTGCCCGCACGCCAAAGCCAGCACCAGCAGCCATCCTATGCCTGATACTCGTTTCATACCCGGCAAATTTAGCGTTTTTGGACGATAGTACAAAAGGAGTCAAAAGTCTTCGCCAAAAGTACTTGCTGTGACGTTCCGGAAATTTTTAGTATCTTTGTCTTCTATGGCAAAAGTGGCAGAAGATACCCCCATGCTCAAGCATTACTTTGAGGTGAAAGCGCAACACCCCGAGGCTTTGCTGTTATACAGGGTGGGAGACTTCTATGAATGCTATTCGGACGATGCCGTTACGGCCGTTCGGGTACTGGGCCTGGTGCAGACCAAGAAATCCAACGGAGACAAGGGCCCCGTGGCCATGGCCGGATTCCCGCACCACGCCCTGGAGAATTACCTCACCAAACTGGTGCGGGCCGGGTTCAAAGTGGCCGTCTGCGACCAGTTGGAAGACCCTAAGTTTGCCAAGAAACTGGTCAAGCGCGGGGTAACGGAGATAGTTACGCCCGGCATCTCCTTCGGGGAGAACATGCTGGACACCAAGGAGAACAACTACCTCTGCGGCCTCACGGTGGAAAAAGACCTGTGCGGAGCCGCTTTCCTGGATGTTTCCACCGGCCAGTTTCAGGTGGCTCAGGGTTCGGTGGATTACATTGCCACCCTTGTGGGCTCCCTCAAGCCCCGGGAACTGGTGGTCCGGAGAGGCTATGAAAAAGGCCTCCGGGAGCGTTTGGGAGACATTTTTACCACGTCTATTGACGAGTGGGCCTTTGTGTACGACGCTTCGGTAGAGCGCCTGAAGCGCCAGCTGGGGGTGGACAGCCTCAAAGGCTTTGCCATAGACCCGTATCCCCTGGGCATCTGCAGCGCCGGGGCCCTTCTGGTATATCTGGAACAAACCCAGCACGTGGGCCTCAGAAATATCTGCACCATAGGCCGCATTGACGAGGCCAAGTTTGTGTGGATGGACAAGTTCACCCTTCGCAACCTGGAGGTGTTCCAGAGCGCATCCGGGGCCGACGGCGTCTCCCTGGTGCAAACCCTGGACCAGTGCTCCAGCCCCATGGGCGCCCGTATGCTGCGGCAGTGGCTGGCCATGCCCATCATGGACCTGAAAGAACTGAACGCCCGCTACGATATCGTCGAATTCTTTACGGAAAATCCTCAAGCTCTGGAGGAAACGCAGATGGACCTGGGCAAGCTGGGAGACATGGAACGCATCCTGGGCCGCATTGCCACCGGCAAGGCCCATCCCCGCGAGGTGATGCAGCTGGGCCGGGGACTCGCCCTTACGGGGCCGATCAAAACCCGCCTCACCGGCTGCGAAGCCCTGGAAAAACTGATGAGGGGCCTTCGCAATTGCGAAAAACTCCTCCGCGAAATCCAAAGCACCCTGGACTCGGAACCCGCCATCCAGATTGGCAAGGGACCGGTTATCGGCAAGGGGGTGGACGCCCAGCTGGACGAGCTTCGCGCCCTCTCCTCCGGAGGCAAGGATTACCTTCTGCAAATGCAGCAGCGGGAGGCCGAAAGAACCGGCATCTCCTCGCTCAAAATTGCCTATAACAACGTTTTCGGCTACTATATTGAGGTTCGGAACACCTTCCGGGACAAGGTGCCGCCGGAGTGGATACGCAAGCAGACGCTGGTGAATGCAGAGCGCTACATCACCGAAGAGCTCAAGGAATACGAGGAGAAGATCCTCACGGCCGAAGACCGCATCTACGCCATAGAAGCCCGCCTGTACGGGGAACTCATAGCCCGCATCCAGCAGCAGATTCCCCACATCCAGACCAACAGCCGCATCCTGGCCAAGCTGGACGTCCTGGCCGGTTTTGCCCAGCAGGCCCAGGAGCGTCACTACTGCCGTCCGGAAATGAACGAAGGGAAGGCCCTGGACATCCGCGAAGGCCGCCACCCCGTCATTGAAACCCTCATGGCCCCCGGCGAAGAATATGTCCCCAACGACGTTTATTTAGACACGGAAAAGCAGCAGATCATCATCCTCACCGGCCCC
>CAJOLS010000098.1 GCA_905235535.1 uncultured Bacteroidales bacterium | reverse complement strand
CACTCCGTTCAGGGAGTTCTCCAGCACTTTGGTGAGGTTGTTCTCCACATCTTCGGCCGATGCGCCGGGATAGGAGCTCATCACCATAATCACATTCGAGTCGATGTCGGGGAAGTTGTTCACCGGCAGGGACATCAGGGAAAAGATACCCAGGATGGCCAGGGCCAGGAACACCAGCGACGTGGTGACCGGATGTTCTACGGATGTTCTGTAAATGCTCATAGGACGTTCACCTTGACGCCGTCGCGCAGGGCGGCCTGACCTTTCACAACCACTTTCTGTCCGGCCTCAAGACCGTCGATGATTTCATACTCGGTGCCGATATGACGGCCCGTCTGCACAGGGATGTAGGAGACGGTACCATCGTCCTTCAGGACAAAGAGGAAGCGGGTGCCGGTGCCCTCCTGCTTCACCAGGGCCTTGTCGGGGACAACCACGCTGTCCCGGGTGCCGAAGTTGACGGTTACGCGGGCATACATGCCGGGACGGAGCCGTTTGTCGGCATTGGGGACGGTGACCTCGGCCTTGAAGGTATGGGTGGCGGGGTCTATGGTAGGATACAGGCGTTCCACCTTGCCGGTGAAGGTTTCTCCGGGCAGGGCGTCCACGGTGAGGGTGACCTTGTCGCCCTTGTGAATCTTACTGTATTCGCTTTCGGAAATGCCCACGAGCAGTTTCACGGGCACCACCTGCTGCACCACGAACAGGGGGGCGCTCATGCCGAACATGTCGCCGACATCGAAGTTGCGGGCGGTCACATAACCGCTGATGGGGCTGTGCAGGATGGTGTTTTCCTTCACGTTCTCGTAGTTGACCTTGCGGAGTTTGTACCCCATCTCGGCCTGTTCAAAGTCGCTCTGCGACACGCCGCCTTCCTCATAGAGGCTCTTGAGCCGGGCATATTCCAGATTGTCGTTCTGGACCTGAATCTCCAGCTGGTCCAGCTGAAGGCGGTCCATCTCGGCCAGAATCTGGCCTTTGTTCACATAGTCGCCCACTTCCACGTTAATCTTGCGGATGCGGCCGCCGGTCTGCGGCATGATATTGTTCACGGCATAGGCCTGGACGGTGGAGGCATAGATGCTCTCCTGGGGAACCAGGCGGCTCTCGGCGGTGGCCACTTCTATGGGGGTCACCTGGACGGGAGCGGCAGGGGTTGTCTGCTTCGTAGCTTGATTGCCGCAGGAAACGGCTGCAAGCAGCAGGGCGGCAAGATAGACAAATCGGTTTTTCATTATCGTATTTTCTAATTTTCTTGGGTATAATCGTAGCCCAGCGTCTGTTCCAGGGTGGCTTTAGCGATGACAAAACTATGGACGGCCTGTGCCTTCTGCAGGCGGGACTGGGTGAGGGTGAGTTCAGTGTTGTTCAAGTCCGTGAGGGTGCTCTTGCCCACCTCAAAGCTCCGGGAAGCGATGCTGTAGGCCTTTTCGGCACTTTTCACCGCCTGGGAAGCGGCTTCGTAGCTCTTCATGGCCGTATCCATGGTGGAAAGGCTCTGACGGATGCCGATGCGGAGCTGGCGCTCTGTGTTCTCGCGCTGGAGGGCCAGCTCATTGGCCTGCACCTGCGTCTGCTTGACGGCATGATAGCGCTGTCCGCCGGAGAAGATGGGAATGTTCAGGGAGAAGACGAGGGAGCTGGATGGCATCCACCTCCATTCGCTCATCCTGAACTTGTCGCTCTGGGTGTAATAGTTGTAGTTCATCGACAGGGAAAGGGTGGGAATGTATGCGTCCTTCTGCATACGGATTTGCCTGGCCAGCATCTCGGCCTGGTCGGCCAGCTGGATGAGGGTGCTGTTGTGTTCCAGGGCGGCTTCCGCACCTTCGTTGATGTCGTAGAACATGTGTTCGGCATAGTCTTCCAGGGTGCCGGCCACATCCACGTCCCTGTCCAGGTCCACGCCCATCACGGCCTTCAGCTGCCATAATGACAGGTAGATGGCGTTTTCGGCGTTATAGACGTTGGGGATGGCGGCGGCAAGGGAACTCTGGGCGCGGGCCATGTCCATCTCGGAGGCCTTCTGCACGTTGTAGCGGCTCTCGGTGAGTTTGTAGTTCTGCACCGCATTCTCGTACACGGCATTATAGACATCGTAGGTGGATTTGGCCATCAGGACGCCGTAATAGGCCTGCTTGACGGAAGCCACGGTGCCCAGACGGGACTCCCGCGCCTTCTCCACGGCCAGTTCCACCTGGTCTCCGCTCAGCTTGAGGCTTTCCCAAAGCTGGAAGTTGATGATGGGCATGCTGGCCGTCACACCCAGGGTGACCTGGTTGCGGCGGCCCATTTCGATGGCATCGTCACCGCTTTGTTCGGACGGATCCACCGGTGCCGGCACATAGGGAATGAACGGAGTGCCCGTGGCCTGGTACAGATTCATGATATAATAATAAACAGGGTCGAAGGCCGCAGCCATCATGTCGGCCATGCCGCCACCGGAGCTACCCTCCTCCTCAGAGTCGGAGCCAAAGTACACCTTCTGCTTCTTGATGGCATAATTATACATGCTGGAAGCGTTGATTTGCGGGAAAAGGGCGCCATAAGCACCCTTCTTGGCGTATTCGTTACGCTTGATTTCCATATCGGCCACTTTGACAGAGGTGTTCTCCGAAAGGGCGATGCGGATGGCGTCGTCCAGGGACAGTACCAGGGTGGTGTCTCCCGCCGGACGCTCGTTTCCTTGGAATTGTGCCCACGCGGCCGCAGGAAGCAGCAAAATGAGCAGAAATGACAAGTTGAACTTCTTCATACACTTATTAACTAATCTTAACAGGGTCGCCAGCGGCTGCAAATATCGCGCCGAATTGCATAAGTTTGTGTCTGCAAAGATACAAAGTATTTTCGGGGTTTTTGGCAGACTGGTACAAAAAATGTATATTTGCGCCTGTTATGGAAATATTGGTTGTACATTGGAATATAGACCCCGTCATCCTGCATATCGGGGGCTTTGAACTCAGATGGTACTCGCTGCTGTTTGTGAGCAGCTTCATCCTGGGCTGGTACATCATGAAAAGTTTCTTCAAGCGGGAAAAGATTTCCACGGACCTGCTGGACCCTATGCTGTACATGCTCCTTATCTGCACCATCGTGGGTGCCCGCCTGGGCCACTGTCTCTTCTACCAGCCGGATTATTACCTGGGCAGTTGGAAGGGTTTCCTGGAAATCTTCATGCCCTGGAAGGGCGGCCTGGCCAGCCACGGCGGCACCATCGCCATCCTGCTGGGCATCTGGTGGTATGCCCGTAAATATGGGAAAAAGAATGGGTTTGACTATGTGTGGGTTCTGGACCACCTGGTGATTCCCGTTGCCTTCGCCGCCTGCTTCATCCGCCTGGGAAACCTCTTCAACTCAGAGATTTACGGCGGCCCCACAGACCTTCCCTGGGGTTTTGTGTTCGAGCGCAACGGGGAAACCGTCCCCTGCCACCCCACCCAGCTCTACGAGGCCGGAACCTATCTGCTGCTGGGCCTTTTCCTGATGTGGCTGTACTGGAAAAAACTGGACAAAACCTATCGTGGCATCTACGTGGGCATCTTCCTGTTTGTCTGCTTCGGCTCCCGTTTCCTCATCGAGTTCATCAAGAACGACCAGGTGGAGTTCGAGGCCAACATGACCTTGAACATGGGCCAGCACCTGAGCATCCCCTTCGTGCTCCTCGGCATCGGCTTCATTGTCTATGCCTGTGTCAAAAAGCTCCCCGCACGTGCCGTGCATCCGGAATCGGCCCCCAAAGCCAAGCCCGAAACCCATTTCGCCCGTCCGCTGAACTAAGTTTTCACTTATCCATCTGACTAACAGTCAGTTATACGTAGAGGGGTGCACCTGCGAGTGCACCCCTCTATTCATAAATCGCTGAAGCTCAGCGATGTATGTGCCGATGGCTTAGTCCTGGATGGCAGCGATGCCGGGGAGGACTTTGCCTTCGATGGCTTCCAGCATGGCGCCGCCGCCGGTGGAGACGTAGCTCACCTTGTCGGCAAAGCCCATCTGGGTTACGGCTGCCACGGAGTCTCCGCCGCCTACCAGGGTGTAAGCGCCGTTCTTGGTGGCATCGGCCAGGTCCTGCGCAATCTGCAGGGTACCCTTGGCAAAATTGGGCAGCTCGAATACGCCCACGGGACCGTTCCAGAGGATGGTCTTGGAGCTGAGGATAATCTTCTTCCAGTTTTCCAGGGAAGCGGGGGCGGCGTCCATGCCCTCCCAGTCGTCATCAATATTGTGGGTGTCGAAGATGCGCTGAGGGGTATTGTTGTCAAAGGCCTGGCCGGCGATGGTCTGGACAGACAGGGAAACGTTCACGCCCTTCTCTTTGGCTTCTTTCAGAATCTCCAGAGCATCCGGGATGAGCTCGTCCTCGTGCAGGGACAGGCCGATCTTGCCGCCCTGGGCCTTGATGAAGGTGTAACCCATGCCGCCGCCGATGATGAGGTTGTCCACCTTGCCCACCAGGTTCTTCAGGACGGCGAGCTTGGAGCTGACTTTGGAGCCGCCGATGATGGCGGTGAGGGGACGCTGGGCATTCTTGAGCACGTTGTCGATGGCCTTGATTTCGCCTTCCATGAGGTAGCCGAACATCTTGTCGTTGGGGAAGTACTCGGCGATGAGGGCGGTGGAGCCGTGGGCGCGGTGGGCGGTGCCGAAGGCGTCGTTGATGTAGCAGTCGGCATAGCTGGCGAGCTTTTTCACGAATTCCTTCTGGCTGGCCTTCACGGCAGCCTTGGCGGCCTTCTTCTCCTCGTCGGAGGCATCCTCGGCCAGGCCGCGGGGCTTGCCTTCTTCCTCGGCGTAGAAACGGAGGTTTTCCAGCAGGAGGGCTTCGCCGGGCTTGAGGGCGGCGGCCTGTGCATCGGCCTTCTGGCAGTCTTCGGCAAACTGGACGGGAACGCCCAGGCATTCGCTTACGCGGCCCACGATGTGCTTGAGGGAGAATTTGGGATCTACCTTCTTGGGACGGCCCAGGTGGGACATGATGATGAGGGACCCGCCTTCTGCGAGCACCTTCTTGAGGGTGGGCATGGCCCTGCGGATACGGGTGTCGTCCGTGATTTCGAAATTCTCGTTCAGGGGGACGTTGAAATCTACGCGTACGATGGCCTTTTTGCCATTGAAATTGTACTTGTCAATGAATTGTTGCATATGCTATATAAAATAAGTTGTTCCTTCGATCCAGAGTCCTGCAAAAGCCCCCCTCCTGAAACCCCTCGGGTATCGGCCTGCGGCCTCTTTTGTATATCCAAATGCAAAAATAGTTATCTTTGTTGAAATATTCAAAGTTCGAGTTTAAAAAGCACTTTGTATGATAGAATTCCCTGCCTCCTACTGGAAAGACTATGAGCTCCTGGATTCCGGCAACGGAGAAAAACTGGAGCGATTTGGCAAATACGTGCTCCGGAGACCGGAACCCAAGGCCCTGTGGACCCCGTCCATGAGTGAGGCCGATTGGAAGCGACAGCTGCACGTGACTTTCAAACCCGGCGCCGGCTTCGGCAAGGCCGGCAAGGAAGACAGCGGCACCTGGGAGCGTTCCAGGAAGATGGAAGACCAGTGGACCATTATATATAATGGGGAGGCCGATCCGGAAACCCACGCCGCTTCAGACCTTCACCTGAACCTCCGCCTGGGCCTCACCTCCTTCAAACACGTGGGCGTGTTCCCGGAGCAGGCCCCCAACTGGGAATTCATCTATAAGGAAACGTCCCGCCTGGTGCGCATCCACAAAGCCAACGGCCTGCCCGCCCCCAAGGTGCTGAACCTCTTTGCCTACACGGGCGCCGCCTCCCTGGCCGCCAAGTGCGCCGGGGCCGATGTCACCCACCTGGACTCCGTGCGTCAGGTGGTCACCTGGGCGCGGGAGAATATGGAGCGCAGCGGCCTGGACGGCATTCGCTGGGTGGTGGAAGACGCCCTCAAGTTTGCCAGGCGCGAAGCCAGGCGCGGCAACAGGTACGACGGCATCATCCTGGACCCTCCGGCCTACGGCCACGGCCCCGACGGGGAAAAGTGGAAGCTGGACGAGCTTCTTTTCGGCCTGTTGCAGAATGTATCGGCCATCCTTTCCGAAAGGGACGCCTTCATGGTGCTCAACCTTTATTCCAACGGCTACAGCGCCGCCCTGGGAGAAACGGTGGTGAGGGAGGCTTTCCACGGTGCCTTCAAGGAGATGAATTCCGGCGAGCTGGCCTTTAACGACGCCTTCGGAAAGGTGCTTCCATTGAGTATCTATGTGCGGTTAAAACGATAACGGACATTTCGGACTAATTACCCTTTGAAATCCGCGTACAATTGTTATTTTTTGTACACGGATTTTTTTGTCCGCAACCTTAAATCGTGCTTCTATGAACAAACCTCTTGAATTCGCGGAAGTGGTCCGGCAGTGGACCGCCGCCAAGCAGCCTTACGTCAAGGCTTCCACCATGTCCATCTATTCCACCCACCTTCACACCCACCTGGTTCCGGCCTTCGGCAGCTATACTTCCCTGTCAGAGACCGAGGCGCAGGAGTTCGTGAACCGGTGCCTGGAAGAAGGGCTTAACCCAAAGACAGTCAGGGACATAGTCATGATTCTGAAGATGGTGCTGCGCTTTGCCGTGAAGGCCTGCAGCTGGGAGAACAGGCCCATTGACATCCATTACCCTCCGCAGAAGGTGAAGACGGCCCTTCCCACCTTTACCCTGCGCGAGCACAAAAAGCTTATCGGCTATCTGGAAACCCATCCAAGTAATTACAACATAGGCATTTCCCTCTGCCTTTGCACCGGTATGCGCATTGGGGAAATCTGTGCCCTCAAGTGGGGGGATGTGGACCTGAATGCCGGCACCGTGCGGGTGCACAAAACCCTGCAGCGCGTCTATCTTCCCGCCGACCACCATTCCCGTCTGGTGGAAGACGTGCCCAAGACCTCCAACTCTTACCGGGAGATTCCCCTTTCCCGGCAGGAAGTCATGATACTGAGGCCTTTGAAGCGGGAGGCCAAGGCTTCGTGGTATCTGGTTACCAACTCTCCCAAGGCGCCGGAACCGCGCTGTGTCCGGGACTATTTTTACAGGCTTTGCAAGCAGCTGGGCCTTCCCAAGATTCCTTTCCACGGCCTGCGGCATACTTTTGCCACCCGGTGCATCGAGAGCAAGTGCGACTACAAGACGGTGAGCGCCTTGCTGGGGCATGCCAGCATAAGCACCACGCTCAACTTCTATGTGCACCCGGATCACAGCCTGAAAAAGAAGTGTGTGGAGCAAATGTTCCGAAGGCTTAAATAGGACTTTTCCGGACAAAAACAAATAGGATTTATGGGGATAGCATAGCGTTATTAATTATCCAAATTAATTTAAACGCTATGCAAAAAAAATCTTTGCTCGTTGCGCTGTTCTGCGGGGCCCTGTGCCTCACAGGCTGCTTGAAGAACGAGG
>CAJOLS010000097.1 GCA_905235535.1 uncultured Bacteroidales bacterium | reverse complement strand
TTTGGCCATAGGGGTTCCTATGGGTGAAAATTTTTGAGGAAAATTTACCAAAAAGAAACATAAAGAATTTATTGAATCATTTCAAAACAGACTCTAAAGCGCCAAATCTACAAGGACAATGGCGGCCATGGCCTCTACGATAACCGGGGTGCGGAGGGCGAAACATACGTCGTGACGGCCCGGGATACAGGCTTTGGCTATGCTGGCCGTGGGTTTGAAGGCCACGCGGAACACCACGGGATTGCCGTTGGTGATGCCTCCGTTCACGCCGCCGGCATGGTTGGTCACAGGAGGCTGGGGACGTTTGTGGCGGCCGCAGCAGGGGTGGCCCCCGTCCTCTTCGTGGTGGCAGCCGCCTTCCCCGTGGCAGCATTCGTGAGATTCTTCGCTGCGCTCAGAATGACAGTCTCCCTCAGAATGACAGTCGCAGTGATGCTCCGGGAAGGGGTCGTTGTGCTCGGAGCCCTTCATGGCCGATGCGGCAAATCCGTCTCCGAATTCAATGCCGCGCACACCGGGAATGGCAAAGACGGCGTGGGCCATCTGGCTCTCCACGCTGTTCCAGAAAGGTTCTCCCAGGCCGACGGGAAGCCCCTCCACGGTGCATTCCACTACGCCTCCCAGAGAGTCTCCCTCTGCCTGCGCGGCCTTCAGGGCCTCCGGCCACTGCGTGGCGTCCGTAAGGCCTCCCACAGCTATGAGCCGGGCCTGGAAGCGGGCAAAATAGAGCATCTTTTTGGCAATGACACCGGCCGCCACTACACCCAGCGTAATCCGGCCGCTGAAATGGCCGCCGCCGCGAGGATCGTTGAAACCTCCGTATTTGAGGTTGGCGGTAAAGTCGGCGTGGCCGGGACGGGGGTTCTCCCGGAACTGCCCATAGTCCTGGCTGCGGGTGTTTTCGTTCTTGAACAGGATGGTAAGCGGAGCGCCGGTGGTCTTTCCCTCGTACACGCCGGAGACAATTTCCGGCTGGTCGGATTCCAGCCGCGGGGTAGTGCCCAGGGCTCCGGCCTTGCGGCGGGAAAGGTCCTGCACAAAATCGGCCTCGCTGAGCGGAATGCCCGGCAGTACGCCGTCCACGGTGACCCCGATACGAGGTCCGTGCGATTCACCAAAAATGCTGACTCTGAATTTATTGCCGAATGTGTTCATGGTCTAATGGGTTGGGGATGACCGGTCGGAGCCGGTCATGACGGAAAACATTTCGTTAAAGTCTGGAAAGGACTTGGAGACGCAGGCCGTGTCGTCTATTTCTACGGGGCTGTCGGCCCCCAGGGCGGCCACTTTCAGGGCCATGACCATACGGTGGTCGGCGTGGGAGACGTAGCGGCCGCCCCTGAGCAACCGGCCCGTGAGGATGCGCTGCGTAAGGCCCATTCCCTCAATGGTCATTTCGTCTTCTTCTATCTTTACCGGCACACCCATCTGGCAAAGCATCTGCTCTATGGCCGCGGCGCGGTCCGTTTCCTTGTGCCGGAGGCGTTCTACACCCAGCAGGTGGCTTTCCCCGGGGCAGAAGGCCGCCAGAACGGCCACAATGGGAAACAGGTCCGGGCAGTTGTTCATATCGGCCCGGAAGGGGCTTAGCGGAGAACGGCGCACGTGGACGGGCCCGTCGGGGCCGTCTGACTGGGACATGCTGGCACCGGCCTCCATCAGGATGTCCATAATGGAAATATCCGCCTGCAGGCTCCCGGTGTCCAGGCCTTCCACCTCCACGTCTCCGAAAATGGCGCCCGTCACCAGGAAAGGCGCGGCACCGGACCAATCGGCCTCTATGGCAAAATCGGCCGCCTTATACCGCTGGCCGCCCTTGATGTGGAAGTTGACGCCGGTGCAGAGGCTCCAGTCCTGGGTTTCCAGGAAATCGTCGCCTCCCTCCATTTCGGAACTCATCCGGATGCCGAACTTCTTGAGCACGTCCACCGTAATGAAAAGGTAGGGAATGCTGCGGGGGTCGTGTACATACAGGGCCGATTTTTCTTCACAGAGGGGAAGCGCCGCCAGCAGGCCCGATATGAGCTGTGAACCTCCCTTTCCGGATACGTCGGCACGGCCTGCGATGAGGGGTCCGGAAACCCCCAAAGGTAGGTAACAATCCTGTTTCCTGTCGTTGTTTCCTTCGGGATAGAGCCTGACGCCAAAAGATGCCATAATATCATGAGCACTTGTCAGAGGCCTGTTCAAGAGGGTTTTTTCTCCTGAAACCAGCACTTGATTTTTTGAAACAACCGACAAGACGGGAATAATGAGCCGGGTTAAAAAACCGGATTCTCCGCAGTGCATTTGCTTCAAATCCAGGCATCCGGGCGCTGCTCCGATTCCGGTGATAACAATTTTGTTTCCTTCGATTCGGACCTCCGCGCCCAGTGATTTTGCCACGGACAAAGCGCTTTCGTTGTCTCCGCAGGGAGTGTAACCGGAAAGATGCGACGTCCCTTCCGCCAGAGCGGCGGCCACAATGGCACGCTGGGCAAAGCTCTTGGAAGAAGGCATGGGAAGGGCCGATGCCTTTACAAAGGGAAATCCCTTGTACACTGTCTTTTTCATTTCTTCCCAGGTCCATTGGCCGGGGGCCGTGGCGTCTTCCTCGCCCAGGCAGGCATAGGTGAACGGAGCGCCGTAACGCAAGGCGTCCAGGCGGGATTCCCGCCCCGGTTCGCCCATGCAGAAGGCCACTATGGAGCCGGGGGCGGCGTCTTTGTACAGGGCCTGGACCGTGACGTTATCGGCCTCTGACTGGGCTGTAGTAACGATTTTCACCACTTCCCCGCCAAAGCTGCGGGCCCTTTCCACCAGCGACTGCAGCACCTCTATGGGCGGCGTGCCGCTAAAATCGTGGTAGGAGCGGATGAGTATGGTGCCGTATTCCCGGCAAGCTTCGCGGATGCGGCGTCCAATAGCGGCGGGCGCCTCCATTTCCAGGTCTGCATATTTGGCTCCGGAGCGTATGGCCAGTTCCAGCAGCTGCGGAGCCTGGGATTCCTCGCTCAGGCGGCAGGTGGCGATGAGCGGCACATCCGAATCCTGGAACAGCCGCTCAATCTCTTCTTCCTCCAGGGCACAGCGGTCCAGCCGGATTTCGGCCATCTCCACCGTCTCCAGGATGTCCAGGATTTCCTGGTAATCTTTATTCTGAATGCTAACGCAAATCATCCATTGCCTCCTTTACAGTCATTTCTTTGATGATTACCCGGCCCGGGGCTTCCAGTAAAATCCACTTCACGCGGCCCTCTGCGGCCTTTTTGTCCAGCGCCATGGCCGCCGTCAGGGTTTCCGGCGGATAAGGGCACTCCGCGGGCAGGCCCAGGGCTTGGAAATCGGCCCTTAACTTCTCCTCCATGCCTTCAGGAGCCAGGCCCATGCGTTCCGAAAGGCGTGCCGCCAGGATCATTCCCATGGCCACGGCCTCCCCGTGATGGATGTCGTCCCCCTTTTTCTGCGCCTCGTGCTCAATGGCGTGGCCGAAGGTATGGCCCAGGTTCAGCTTGGCGCGAATGCCGTGTTCCTCCGGGTCCTGCGCCACGATATCGGCCTTGATTTGGGCGGCCCTGGTGATTAAGCCGGAAATGTCACTCCGAGGGTCTGCGAAGAATCTCACCGCCTGTTCATAGGCTTCCGCGTCTCCGATGAGGAAGGTTTTGAGCAGTTCGGCCAGCCCGGCGCGGAGTTCGCGGGGCGGGAGGGTTTTCAGGACATCGGCACAGAGGAAGGTGTATTCCGGCATGCGGAAGGTGCCCAGCATATTTTTGTAGCCGTCCAGATTCACTCCGGTTTTTCCGCCGATGGCGGCATCTACCTGCGCCAGAAGCGTCGTGGGCAGGTTGGAATAGCGGATGCCGCGTTTGTAGATGGCGGCCGCAAAGCCGGTCATGTCCGTGGTGATGCCGCCGCCTATGGCCAGCAGGCATGCGTTCCGGGAAGCCCCGGCCTCCAGCAGCTGCCGGCACAGGCCCTGCACCGTTTCCAAAGTTTTGCGCTGCTCGGAGGTTTTGAGGCCGAAAGAGCCCTTTACGGGCAAGGCTTCCAGCACTTCCCGGGCCAGAGAGGCCACGTTTTCATCGTAAACCACATAGAGTTCCGGCTCCTTCCTCAGGAAGGCGGCCACATCGGCCATATGGGCGAGTCCTTGAATCATAACTTACAAATATACGGGAAAATTTTGGCAGTTACCAGCCTATTTCCACCGATACGCCTTCGGGGCTGTTGGGGAAGCGCAGGAAACAGGTTTTGCCGGCTTCGTCCCAATCGGCCTGCACGGCTTCCCCATTCACCAAAACCTTCACGGGAGGGGCCGGGAGGAGGATTCTTGTCACGTTCCAGGTATCGGCCGGGCCTTTGCAAAGGTAAGAGAAGGTGTTCCGGCTCTTTTTCTCGTTATAGGACCTGCTGGCCGCCGCCAGAATTTTGGGCGTCCTGCCGGCCTGCGTCACATCATAAAACAGAGCCTGTCCGCCGGGATTCACGGTTATTTGCCGATATACCGGCAGGGCGGGGTCGTAAAGGTCTATGAAGCAGCCGTCTTGGACGAAAGGCCGGGACGCCCTTTCGTCCAGAACGGCAACGACGCGATAAGGTCCCCGCTTCAAGTACATTACATTCGGGGTGTCGGGCAGCTCTCCCACCAGGCTCTCCAGTGCATTCAACAGGGCCTTCTCACCGTCTTCCGTCAGCACAAACTCTTTCGGGTCCTGTCGCTGGATGCACACCGTTCCCTTGCCGTAAGGATACACGCCGGCAGGGGCTCCGGCCGGAATGCCCATCTGCTCAAACAGGTGGTCGGACGGGACTTTATAAGCGTTTCCCCCGGTATTCCACCATTCCTGCACCCCCTGGAAGGGATCCTTGTCCGTGCCGCAGTAGAGGAGCTTTCCACCGCTTTTTACCCAATCGGCCAGATACTTGTGCGCCTCCAGGTCCAATGGTTTCATGTTGGCGTAGGTCATGAGCAAAACGCCCACGTCTTTCAGGGCTTTCTTATGCTGCAGGTTCTCCATATGGACCATGCCCACGCGTTTTCCCCATTTGAGCAGCGGAAGGGCCAGGCCGAAGAAATCGGAAAGGTACTCGTCCTCGTTCTGGAACATCAGGGAATTGGACATGAGGACGCTATAACGGGACGGTATCCGCTCTCCTTTGGGCATCTGCTGAAGGGCATTTGTCATCACCTGCATCATGGAGGCAAAGCCGGCCGGAATGCGGGACATTTCGTCCGTACCGGCCTTCACAGGGTACGGCCTTTCGTAAATGCGCTCCGGCCAGGGCATTATCTCGTAGCGGTTCACCTCGGGGTAAAGAAGTTGCGCGGTAAAAGTGGCCTGGTAGTTGCGTCGGAAGTCTTCCCAGTCCCGGGTGGCGTCTTCGATGGGGTCTGTGAGGAAGAAGAGTTCCCGTCCGGTGGGCTCTGTCATGGAAGTCATGCAGCCATATTCCAGAAAGGCCGATTCAAACACACGCTCTTTCAGGACGCCCCGGTAATAATTGGGGGAGCGGGAGGTGCCCGTCCACACCTGGGCAATGTAGCCGTCCATGTTTTCCATGGAGGCCAGGGAGGCTTCCGGGCTCACAATCTGCCATTTGGTGTAGTTGATGAGAGAGTGGGTGGGAACGTAGCACTTGATGTCCCGGCCCTTGCTTCGGCCATACTCCTTGGCATAGGTAAATGCTTCATCCAGAGCCCTGTAATAGAGATGATACTTGAGTTTCTGGGTAAGGTAGGCCGCCTCCGGGCTCTCGTCCCTGGGGCGCCAGGGGGTGTCGTAGAAGGCTTCCCACTCCCGTTTGAAAGATTCCGAGTAACCGGCCCGCGACCAGAATTCCGGCTCTTCCAGGAAGATGTGGTCCACGCCCGCGTCCACCACGGGCTTTATGTGGCACTCCTTGAAATATTGCAGATAGTTCCCGGTGGGAACTATGTAGGGAACATCCTTTCCGTGCCAGATGGTGTCTCCGGAGGCCTCCACCTGGCCTTCGTCCCAGTGTGTGCGCCCGTCCCAGGCGCCGGTGAAATAGTCCTGGTAGCCGCCCCAGGCAATACCTGTCATGAAATGGGTCTCATAGCCCCTCTCCCGCCAGGACTGCAGCCGCTCCTGCAGGCTTCCGGGGGTTCCCACGCCGTACACCATCACGGCATCGGCCCGGTTGTCCAGGGTGGTTCTGAAGCCCTGGGAGGTCTGGAAGGTGGTTTTGACATGGTCCGGGGTGGGGCCTGTACAGGCGGCGACGGCCAGCACTATGGGAAAGAATAAACGACGCATACTTTTGATTTTGTTGCAAGTTAGTAAATTTTACCGTATTTTTGCAGTCCCATCAGCCCGGATTGGCGGAATTGGTAGACGCGCTGGACTCAAAATCCTGTGGTAGCAATACCGTGCGGGTTCGATTCCCGCTCTGGGCACTTTTAAAAAGGGACGCATGTGCGTCCCTTTTTTGGTGCCCCAATGTCTTCGACCCATTGGTGAGACAGCGGACCAAGTCCAAAACCCTGTGTTAAAGGTTATAAGCCCCCCAGGTATTTGCGGACCGGCGACGGAAAGGTCAGGGACCGGCGACAGAACGGCCGAAGACCGGCAACAGAACGACCGAAGACCGGCAACAGAACGGCCAAGGACCGGCGACAGAACGGCCGAGGACCGGCGACCACCTGACCACCTTACGCCGCGGCAAGCACTATCGGTCCAAAATGCTTGCTGGCAGAAAACATTTTATTATTTTTGCATGGATAAACCGTAATGATTCATAATCTTATGAGCAGAAAAGTATTCATCTCCATTACCCTGACAGGTCTGCTGGCCGTGGCCGTTTCTTCTTGCAAAAAAGACCCGGTGGAAACCCTTGCAGACCAGATTTGGGAATATGCCCAGAACAACCCGGAAGGTTTTACCCTGGATACCAATACCATGACAGAACCCACGGAAGGCGTTGCCGTCTCCTATGAAGCTACGCAGGCTTTCTATTCCCGGGAAGCCCTTCCCATCGTTATCCGGCACGCCCGGGAGCACGACGGCTATGTGTGCGGCTGGAAGGATACGGAAAGCGGCCAGTTTATCTTTGGAAGCGACAAGGTGTTCCCGGAAAGCCAGCTGGAAGAGGCCAAGGCCTTTGGCCGCGCCAACAAGCAGAAGGAAATTTTCATTATCTCTATGGTGAAGGTGCTGGACCTGAACAAGAAACTGGTCTGTGCCGATTTCACCGAAAGTGACCGCTCAGACGATGCCCACATTTATGAATATGATGCCCTGGGGAGACTAACCCTGGAATCTTCGTCTGAGACCGGTGAAGAGAATTATGTTCTCCATTTAGCCTATACGTATGGAGACAACACGATAACGATGACGGCATACGACGAAGAGGTGGCTCCGGAAAACGCCACAGACCGTCGGGAATATATACTGAACAATGACGGGTTCATCGCCTCCTGGACACAGACCAATCTGGAAAATGGGGCATCCTTCCGATTTGAATGCCAGTATGATGAACAAAAGCATCTTGTACGCATACTGGATGTGGAAGACTCCGCCGAGTTAATAAGCATAACCTGGGAGAACGGGGAAATGGTCTCGGCCATAAACCAGAACAATAGCTATACTTACACCCCCCCTCCACTACCCCTTTCGCGGGCTACTATCCACACGCTGTCTTCCCCGGAACCCTCCTTTTGAATGACACGTTGGCAAATCTGGGGTACTATGGAGACTTCGGACAATTCCTTCCGGCCACCATAGTCATGAAGAGTGGCGTGATGATGACCTCCGAGCGCCGGTTCACCTATGAAATGAAAGAGGGTGTCCTGAGCGGCTTCGTGGATGTCAATCATACCACCATCAAGACGGGAACCATTGACCTGGACAGCGAGTTCACCTATACCCACACGCTGGAATGGAAGGATATTTAGAGTCTGTTTTGAAATGATTGATATTTTTATTTATAGTTTATTTT
>CAJOLS010000096.1 GCA_905235535.1 uncultured Bacteroidales bacterium | reverse complement strand
CATTAACTGGGGCGGCGGAGAAATCACGGCGGCACAAATCCATGATGCCCTTGAGGGCGCGAAGGACAACTTCCGCAAGATGCTCTTTGTGATGGAAACGTGCTACAGCGGCTCCGTGGGGGAGAGCCTTCCCGGCATCCCCGGCCTGCTGATGCTCACAGCCGCCGCACCCGGCGAAAAGTCTCACGCAGACGTGCTGGAAGGCAATATTTACCTCTCCAACGCCTTCACCCGCGTATTCCGCGAGGAAGTGGAGAAGAACCCGGATATTTCTATTTACGACCTCTATACCGAACTGGCCCGGCACACCACCGCCTCCCACGCCATGATCTACAATTACGAATGGTACGGAAGCGTATTCGATAGTACTATAGCCGAATATTTTAAACCCTTGAATTAAAAACAAATAGTGCAACGATATGAAAGGAACTTTACACTTCTTCATGTTGGCAACAACACTCATGGCAGTCTTTTCCTGTAAGGATAACAGGCTGGAACCCGATCCCGGTCCGGAGTCCTTGTTCGACTACCAGATGGTGGTGCTGAACGACAATTACACGGAACCGTTGGTCCTGGAGGGAGTCACTACGCTGGAAAGCATCCAGAAATTGGAGAACTTCCCTGCCTGGATTGGCGTCAGCGCCCAGGAAAAATTGAATATCCGCGGACGCATGGTGCTGAATGTCTCCCTCAAGCAAGATCCCGAGATGACGGAAGACCGCAGCGCCACGGGAAAGGTTACCTTGTCCAACGGGAAGGTAATCACATTGGAGATCACCCAGATTCCGTCCCTTCTGGACAATACCAATGCCTCTCCCAAGTCTTCCTGCAACACGGCCTTTGAGGCCGACTGGGTGTCGGCCGAGAGCATTTCCCTCATTACCAGTAACGTAGATATCAATGGCAGGACGGAGGTTTCCGCTATCACGGTACCCCTTCCCTGGGATCCCGACGGCCTGGCCGAAAGCAACATCCCCCAAGATATCATTGAAAAAATGATGATCTATAAGCACGACTGGGCCCTGGCGTTCAATCTTACGGGTATTGAAGACTGCCCGGATTACAACTACTTCGGAATGTATAACCGCATTACCGGAAAGCTTCGCGTATTCTACTATATACAGGAGAAAAACATTCCCGACAGCGACGGCAGCGACCACCTGTGGTGCCTCAACTTCTCCACGCCTTTTGTAGAACACGTGTCCAACAGTTTCGGCCTTCCTTATAATACCGCATTCAATTCTTCCATTGCCGAGGCCCTGGGTCCCGATTACATCACCAGCGCCCTCAATGACAAGAATGAAAACGGCAAGGTGATTCCCCGCCGTGGCTGGTGGGCTTTTGATGTGGATATGTCCCAACTGCGCAAGCACAAATTCTCGGATGTGGGTGTCTACGATGGCATCACGCCTTCCATGCTCCTCTATGCGCAAGATAACATTATCCTTGAATCCGTCATCGAGGGAGGAATTACGGGCAGTATGGAGGGCCGTATGAACATGGAGGCCCTAAAAGGCTCCAGCACCACCAAAGCAGGCCAGATATGTACTAACATTTTCAGCGGTGCACTGGCCAATTTCATGGGCAGCGGCTCTATGACGGCCCTCTGCACCGGAAAAGTGGATACGTCATACGCCGCCTGCGGCCTTGGGCAGGCGGCCGCTGCGGCCGGATTGAATTTCATCGGCCAGATGTGCCAGCTGGATAAAACCGAAGTTAAAGGAAAGGACGATCTGGGGAAATTCTCCGGCACTCTGGACCTCAAACTGAACGCCACCATGCTGTCGCAGGGTACTATCACCGGCGCCCGTGCTTCCAATGTGGCGGCACCCAAGATGTCCGTGGGCTATTTCAATACGGACACGCATTTGGGAGAAGGCGTCTGGAATATTGAGAATACGCCCGTTATCTACGTGGTGACAGATGCCTATTGGGGAGAAAGAATGAATTTCAAATCCTATAAGGGTGTGGAAGACCGGGATCCCGAGAGCGATGCTCTGCTACGGTCCGGCTATTCCTTAAGCATTGACCCCAATCTGATGGGACTCCGCCTGATCTGTTTCCTGGATCCCACCTCGCTGGGAAGCATCGTTGTCAATGAATCTGTATTTCCCGATGCCCAGCCCGATGTGGTTGTGGGCTGGGGCGTGTATCCCGAGAACACGGATGGCTATACCGATGTCCTCCGCCGTGCATTGGGACTGGAGTATAAGAGTTTCCCGTTGGTGGAGGAAGGCTTTGCAAAGAATTATGAATTTGACACCAGTAAAGACAAAATGCCTTTCAGGGTTATCAAGAAGCCCAATGACGACACCATTTTTATCAATGATATTGAAGAAGGTTTTGAGAACATCATTGCCCCGCGTTTGAGTGAACAGTCGCTCAAAACGGGCAACAAAACCACACGGCGTTATTTCGGAAATTCCCTGTATTACACTTCCACCACGGCCGACCGCAATACGCCCGACATCGTCCGCTTTGTGAACGATCCCCAGGTATACCTTCCGGTAGACTCCGAAAAGCACTATCTTTACAATCCCGAAATACCGGATTTCGAGGTGATGGTTAACGTCTGTATTGGTTTTACAGAAAACGGAGAACCGGCTTTCGTACAGCTGGAGCGCAGTTATATTCCGGAGATCAGACTCATCAAGAGTTCCCAGGTGGGGACTATCCTGCAAGAGATCAAAGAGCGCAGGAAAACCATTCCGTCCGAAGTGGTCTATAAGACCATGAAACCCTATATTACCACCATTGAAGAATACGAAAAAGCCCTTAAATAAAAGTATTATGAAAAAGTATGCATATATGATGATGGCAGCATTGCTGCTTTCCGCCATTTCCTGCAACAAACAGGCTGCTAATAACGAGGAAGAGGGAGAAGAACTCCATTCTGATGACCTTGAGTACCTGGTAGACTGCCTGGTGCGCCTGGACGACAACGGCTCCATTATCGGTTATAATTTTGGGGATTGCCTCAACGAGGCCGACCCTTCCGAAGTATCCGTCCCCGTGGAAGATTATGCCGAGGCAAAGGCTATGTTCCACAAATGGCTCACTCCGGATGCCAATGTTACCGAGAGCGGCAATACGGAAACCTGGAATCTGGCGGATAACGAAGGCAAGGCACAGGGAAGCGTTATCCTGGCTCCCGGCAGCGGAGAAAAGATTGCCATCCTCACGCTTCCGCTGGGACAGGTTGTGAGCAAGGTTATCTTCCTGGCTAACAGCGCCTGGCCGGAGAATGCCGATGTGAACGAAATCCTGCAGGAAGAATATTATCTGGGAGCAGTTGTATACAAAGAGAAAGACGAAGGCTTTGGTAAAGGGGACTATATCGTTATCCGGGAGTGGTCCAAGAAGGAGTGCGGTATCATGATTCAGATGGATACAAAAAAATATGATGAGGCCCTTGCGGATACCAACCGCAAGAAGCTTTCTTCCTTGGGTACGCTTCACAATGTTTACGAAGCCTTACACAGGCCCAACGTTTATGAGACCATCGTAGAGGTTACCGGCAAGGAGTACAATTGGCCCAGCCTGGACCATAAGTATCTCTCCAAAAAGCATAAAACCGTATGGTACTTACTTCAAGAAAGATACTATTATGTAAACCTGGAGACCAATAGCGAGGGCTGGATAGATAATGATGCATTTAGGTTCCCGTCCTATTACAAAGTCTACATTTACTGCTTCAAGCCCGACGGAAAGAAGATTAAATTCTGGTAATATTTTCCCCAAATGCAGTTAATAAGAGAGAAATATATTGCCCCTGAGGTGCTCCCCCTGGACATCCGTCTGGAGGGAGCCATCCTCAACCTCAGCGGTACCGGAGCCACAGAGAATATTGAAACCCAGGAGGACTGGGGTATAATAGGAGGTTGGTCATGAGAAAGCTTTTCATCATAGCAGGAGCCGCCCTTTTATTGGCCTCCTGCGCCAAGCAGACGCAGCCTTTCCAGCCCCTGGTCCTTTCGGCTGTTCAGGAAGGAGACGGTGCTGTCTCCAAAACCTCCCTCAGCGACACCAGCGTACATTGGAGCGCCGGTGACCAGGTGGCGGCTTTCGTGGGGATCACCCCTCACACCTCTACCGGAACGGAAATCGTGTCGGAGACGCAGGCCAAGTTCACTTTCAGCGACCTGTCGGCCGATGCAAGCGTATCTTATGCCGTATATCCCGCCTCGGCGGCGGTAGGCACTCACGAAGGGGGTGCTGCCGTAAGCGTCCCGTCGGAACAGACGGCCGTGCCCGACAGCTTTGGAGAAGGTGCCGCGGTGTGCATCGCCAAGGGAGATGCGTCACCTATGGTATTCCGCAACGTCTGCGGCTTCCTGGCGTTCACTTTTAAGGACTCCGACGCCGCCTCTATAGCGTCCATCCGCATCATGGCCAATGAGCCTATGACGGGCCAGGCCGATGTCCACTGGAACAGCGGGGACCCTACGGTAGAACCCTCTTCTGTCAAATCCCTGAACGCGGTAAAACTGAGCGGGACCTTTGAAAGCGGCAAGACGTACTATGTGGCGGTTTTCCCCCGCGCTTCCTACACCGGACTCACCATCAAGATTACCAAAAAAGACGGATACGTTTCTACCTATACCAATCCGGGCACCCTTACCCTGGCGCGGAAAGGGAATATGGTGATAGCCAGGAACCTGGCCCTCAAGCCCGTTGGCGGTAACTGGGCCGAAAAAGACCCGGCCTATATCGGTTCGTCCGAGGTGGTGATTCCCGTGGGAAAGGTGGGCGAAAATTTCTATCTTATCCAAAATACGTACACCAACTCTACTCCTCCGGCCGCTTCTCCGGCCCCGGCCAATCTGGCAGATGTGGGGGCCGGCTACAAATGGAACGTTTCTGTCTCTGGTACTGTGTTCCAGCTGTATCCTAAAGAAGAAACCGGGCGTTGGCTTAACTGCAGTTCAACAAGCGGCAGCGTCAAGAATTGTATGGCTGTTGACGAGGGGAACTATTTCAACCGTAAGTATTTCACCTGGGATGCGGCGTGTCACGTGTTGACGAGTGACAGCTATGACGCACGCTATCTGAGTTATAAGGATAATGCCTGGTACGGCGAAACGTTCCCGGCCTCAGGATCTTATCCCGCCGCCTCATTCTCCTTCTACGTTCAGGTACCTTAACCGCTATGGCTACGCTGCTTCTTTTTCTGGAACTGGCCGTGGTAGTGGCCATGATTTACCTGGGGGCCAAGGTGGGCTCCATCGGGTTGGGCATGTACGGCATGGTGGGGCGGCTCATCGCCTCTTTCCTGTGATTTAGGAAAAACCATAGGTTTTTGCTATCTTTGCAGGCTCAAGTCAAGTTATTATGGCAAGTCATATCAAAGATAGCAACCTGTGGGAAAGCGGTGAACTCAAACTCAGTTGGGTCCGCGCCCACATGCCGCTTTTGGAGGGGATTCAGAAGGATTTCGAAAAGTCGCAGCCTTTCAAAGGACTCAAGGTGGCCCTGAGCGTGCATCTGGAGGCCAAGACGGCCCACCTGTGCGAGGTGATGGCCGCCGGCGGGGCCGAAATGTACATCACCGGCTCCAATCCGCTGAGCACCCAGGACGACGTGGCCGCCGCCCTCGTGCATCAGGGGCTCAATGTCTTCGCCATCCACGGCTGCAGCGAAAATGAGTATTTTGAGGACATCCGGCGTGTGCTGGAGGCGGGTCCCAACATCATCATCGACGACGGGGGAGACCTGGTAACCACCCTGCACAAGGAGTTTCCGGAGCTCATACCCGGCGTGATTGGCGGCTGCGAAGAAACCACCACAGGCATCCTGCGCCTCAAGGCCATGGATGCGGCCGGGGCCCTGCAGTTCCCCATGATGCTGGTGAACGACGCCGACTGCAAGCACCTGTTTGACAACCGCTACGGCACGGGCCAGAGCGTGTGGGACGGCATCAACCGCACCACCAACCTCATCGTGGCCGGCAAGAACGTGGTGGTGGCCGGTTACGGCTGGTGCGGCAAGGGCGTGGCCATGCGGGCCAAGGGCCTGGGGGCCGAGGTGATAGTGACGGAGGTGGACCCCGTCAAGGCCATGGAGGCCGTGATGGACGGCTTCAAGGTGATGACCATGGCCGAGGCCGCCCCCCTGGGAGATTTCTTCATCACCGTTACCGGCTGCGAAGATGTTATCGGCCCGGAACATTTCCTCAAGATGAAGGACGGAGCCATCTGCTGCAACGCCGGGCACTTTGACGTAGAGGTGGCCGTGGCCAAGCTCAGAGCCATGGCGGTGTCCCATCGGCCCGCCCGCGCCAATATCGAGGCTTATACCCTGGAGAATGGAAATACCATCTATATTCTGGCAGAAGGCCGATTGGTCAACCTGGCCGCCGGAGACGGCCATCCCGCAGAGATTATGGACATGTCCTTCGCCATCCAGGCGCTCAGCGCCAAATACCTGGTGGACAATAAAGGCAAACTGACGCAGAAACTCAACAATGTGCCTGCCTCCGTTGACAAGGAAGTGGCCTGCCGGAAGCTGGAAGACTGGGGC
>CAJOLS010000095.1 GCA_905235535.1 uncultured Bacteroidales bacterium | reverse complement strand
CCCAAGATTAGATTAGTAAGGTATTCTAAAACTATTCACAATGAAAGGAATCAAGACTTTATTCTCTGTCCTGTTCCTGACCGTGGGCCTGTCTGCCGCTGCGCAGAACATCACGGTTAAAGGAACGGTAACGGATGCCCAGACGGGCGATCCGGTTCCCGGTGCCGCCGTCATGGTGAGCGGCATGGCAACAGGCGTGGTCACCGAGTTTGACGGCGCATACTCCATCACCGTTGCCTCCGACGGTGTCCTTATCTTCTCCTCCATCGGCTATGAAACAATGCAGGTGCCAGTGCAGGGCAAGAAGAATTTGAACGTAGAACTTTCCCCCAGCGCCGAATTCCTGGATGAGACCATCGTGGTTGCCTACGGTACGGCCAAGAAGAGTTCCTATTCCGGATCGGCCACCATGGTGCGCTCCGAGGAATTGGCCCAGAAGCCCGTGTCTTCCGTGGAGCAGGCTCTGCAGGGCAAGGTGGCCGGTTTGCAGGTGACCACCGCTTCCGGTCAGCCGGGTGCCGCTTCGTCTTTCCGCATCCGTGGTACCGGTACGCTCAATGCATCGGCCGAACCGCTGTATGTTATTGACGGTGTGGCCACCACCAACGCCAGCTATTCGCAGAACGCCGCATCGGCCAACACCACCACCAGTATCCTGTCCAGTATCAACCCCCAGGACATTGAATCCATTACGGTGCTGAAGGATGCTGCGGCTGCCTCCCTATATGGCTCCCGTGCCGCCAACGGTGTGGTCATCATCACCACCAAGAGTGGCAAGACCGGGACCGGCCATGTGAATTTCAATGCCCAGGTGGGTGTCGCCACCGTCGGCAAGCAGTACAAGTTGGCATCATCGGCCGACTACTACAAACTTATCTTTGACGGCTATACGGCCGCCGGAGACGATGCCGCCACCGCCAATCAGAAGACGCAGGGCCTCCTTACCTGGAACCCCTTCAACGTGGCCAATCCCTACGATGCCAGCGGCAATCTGGTAAACGGAGCCAAAACGGTGGTAGACACCGACTGGCAGAAGGCGGTATTTACTCCGGCCGTTACCCAGGACTATAACCTGAGTTATTCCGGCGGGACGGAAAAGGTGAACTACTTTGTATCGGCCGGTTATTATGACCAGAAGGGAACAAGCCCTACCGCACGCTATACGCGCTATTCCGCCAAAGCCACGGTGGACGCCCAGGTGAACAAGTGGTTCAAGGGGGGGGCAAATGTTTTGTTCTCCTATGCCACCCAGAATTCCGAGGTGTCCCAAAGCGCCGGCGCATCCCCGCTTTATAACGCCCTCTCTTTCCCCAATGCCGTCCCCATTTATCAGGTAGACGCGAGCGGCAATTATGTGCTGGATGCCAACGGCGAGAAGCAGTTCAACTGGAACAACCCCGTTTCCAGGGACTTCAACCCCCTGGCCATCCCCTATATGAACATCAACAAGGCCACGACGGCCCGTCTGTTGGCTTCCCTGTACGCAGAAATCAAGTTCATGGACGGCCTCACCGCCCGTACAGTCTTCAGTCCGGATTATGTCTCCGTGTACGACACCAGCTACTGGAACAAGTACCATGGTGACGGCCCCGCCTACGGCGGCCGAGGAACCAAGGCTCAGACCAGCGACCTCATGTTCACCAGCACTACGACGCTCAATTTCAACAAGACCTTTGGCGATGTTCACAACGTGTCTGCTATGGCCGGTTTCGAGTACTGGCAGAGCACCCGCAACATCTTTGACGGTGCGGCTACCGGTTTTGCCTTTGACTTCCTGACGGAACTGGCCGGCGCCGGCAGCATCCAGTCGCTCACCTCTTACTATACGGAGGCGGCCCTCATGTCTTTCCTTGGTCATGCCGAGTATAATTATGCGGAGAAATACTTTGCATCGGCCTCCTTCCGTCGGGACGGTTCCTCCGTTTTCGGCGCTAATAACAAATGGGGCAATTTCTTCTCTGTAGGCGCATCCTGGCGGGCCAAGCAGGAAGATTTCCTGAAGGATGTGGACTGGCTCAGCGACCTCAAGCTGCGCTTGAGCTACGGTACCTCCGGTAACAATGCCGGTCTGGGCCGATACCAGGCCCTGGGCCTGTGGGTGGCTTCCGACAGCTACCTCTACGGCACCAACGCCGGCCTGGGCCACGAGAGCCTTTCCAACTCGCAACTGGGCTGGGAAAAGCAGAAGATGCTCAATATCGGCATAGATTTCGGCTTTCTCAAAAACCGCATCAACGGTTCCATCGAGTTCTTCAACAAAACATCCGACGACCTTCTGTACGACTTTCCGCTTCCTTCTTCCCACGGCGTGGGCGGTTACTACAGCAATATGAGTTCCGTGATGATGAATCTTGCCAAGGTGAAGAACCAGGGTGTGGAATTCGTGCTGAACGGAACCCCCGTCCAGACCAAGGACTTCACCTGGGACGTGAACTTCAACTTCTCCTACAATGCAGATAAAATTCTGGATCTGGCCGGTGACGACGACATCACCATGAGCGACACCAAGAAAATCTGGAAGGTGGGTCACAGCCAATACGAGTTCTACATGCCCACCTGGATGGGTGTGGACAAGACCACCGGCGCCCCGCTGTGGAAAGCCGGCGACGGTACCACCAGCGACTATTCCCTGGCCGATTATGAGATGCAGGGCCGTGCAACCCCCTGGGGCTTCGGTTCCCTCACCAACAATTTCAATTGGAAGGGGTTGAACTTCTCCTTCATGTTCTACTACAACCTGGGTGGCAAGGTGTATGACAGCCTGTATGCCAACTTGATGCACGACGGTAACGACCCCGGCAAGAACGTGCACGTAGATGCCCTCACGGCCTGGACTCCGTCCAATACCAACACCAGCGTGCCTGTCTATACAAACGCCAACGACAACCAGTCCAACTCCCCGTCCACGCGTTTCCTGTACAGTGCCACGTATCTGAAACTCAAGAATGTGAACCTGTCTTACAGCCTTCCCAAGAACGTCCTCAAGAACACGAAAGTCCTCTCCGGAGTACGCTTCTATGTGAATGTGGACAATGTCTTCACCGTGTTCAAGGACAAAGGCTACAAAGGCTACGACGACATTGACATCTTCGGTATCGGCGGTTACGATGCCTACGCCAATTACATTCCGCTCAGCCGGACTTATACCCTGGGTGTAAACATCACTTTCTAAATTGAACGGATTATGAAAAAGACTATCTATATTGCCCTTTTCGGCCTTGCTGGCCTGTTGTCCTGCTCCAAGGAAAAACTGAATCCGGTTCCCTCCAATGCCGTTTCTGACGAGCAGATTTTCTCCTCCGTGGAGGCTGCCACCACCGCCCTGAACGGCGGAATGGCCTATGTAGGGCATTATTTCGCCCTTACGCTGGGTACCGTTATGAATGAAGTGATGGGAGAGGATGCCACCATGACATCCGGCTCCTACGGTTTCCCTACCTATAACTGGAACTTGTACTCTTATACTTACTCCCAGGTCCCCGAATCTGAGCCCTGGTGGTTCGGTTACTCCAACTATATCTGGTCGGCCAACTACAGCGGCATCGATGTAGCCAACAACATCATTGCCCAGATGGAAGAGGCCGAGGAGGAGAGCGGCAAGGAGAATCTGCTGGGCCAGGCCTATGCCCTCCGTGGCTTCTGCTACCTTCGTCTGATCCGTCTCTTCGCCCAGACGTACACCACCAATGCGAATGCTCCGGGCGTCATTCTGCGTGTTACGCCGGCCGATGCTGCCTCCGAGCATCTGGGACGCGCATCCGTAGGGGATGTGTACAAGCAGATTGTTGACGATCTCAAATACGGCTATCAGCATTGCAGTGCCGGCGCAACGGATTTCTTTACGCCCAAGAGCTGCGCCCTGTTCCTGGCCCGTGCCTATCAGGATATGGCCGACTGGGCCAATGCCAAGACGTATGCGGAAATTGCTGCATCCAACACTTTCGACGGTTCCAACCTCATGAGCGGGGACGAGTGGCAGAGCGGTTTCATGGATCACAACAGCGAGTGGCTCATGTTCTTCAACTTCACGCCCACAACCAGTAACTACTATGCCTCCATCCCCTCTTTCTATTATCTGGCGGAGGCTGCCTATAATGTAGATGCCGACGGGAAGGCCAATATTGATGACACCCAGTATCTGGATACCGCCGAAGAGGGTGATTACTTCGAGAATCCGCTCTACGGTTACAGCACCGTGCGTTGGACCAAACGTTTTGTTGACAGTTTTGAAGATACGGACTGCCGCAAGCTGTTTCCCTTCTACTTTTATGAAGAAGACGGCTGGTTCACCAGCAAGTTCAATCACCGCGGAACCGTGGGTGACGCCGAATTCCCGCTGGCCCGTATTGCTGAGGCTTATCTGATTGAGGCCGAAGCCCTTGCACAGACCGGCGGAGATGCCAAGAGCGTGCTGAACGCCCTGCAGGCGGCCCGCGGCGCATCGGCCACCGACGGCTCACTGGAGAGCATCTACTACGAGCGCCGCAAAGAGCTCTACGGAGAAGGCTTCCGTCTGCCGGACATCAAGCGCCTGCACCAGCCGCTGATCCGTAGCAATGATCCCGAGCACTGGGCCACGGTCAAGGACCTTCCGGCTGACAGCCCCCGCTTCATGCTCCCGATTCCCGAGGTTGAAATGCTTTACAACAAGGCCCTCACGTCGGCCGATCAGAACGATTTCTGGAAGAAATAATGAAACGGCTTAATATCTTTTTGGGAATGCTGCTTGTGGGAGCAGCATTCTCTTGTTCCTCCAAGAGCGAGGGAACGGTGGAATTTCTGGGCCGGCAGGTGCCCGTTCAGTCTTTCCTGGAAGGCTTTCCTTACAGCGCCTGGGGCTTTTATCTCTCCGACGATGCCACGCGGCTCACCTATGTTCGGAACACGGACGGCAATCCGCTGCTCCAGCTGGACCTGACGGAGTGCACGGACATTTCCAAGGGGAAGGTCTTGTCGGCTGATGACTGGTCTGTCAAGAATTTCTGGCATCCCCAGTGGAACGAGAAAGACGGTTGCCTGTACTGGATGGGAGACCAGGCCAATGACGAGAAGATAGACCTCTACCGCCTGAACCCCGCCACGGGAGAGACCACCTGCTTTACGGATGTGCCTTATATCTATGGCTGGAGCTTTAACGATGACAAAACCCTGGCCGCCTATGTGGCCCGCATCTCCCAGACGGAAAACGACCATGTGGACGAGTTCCATGTGCTCAATGTGGTGACGGGGGAGGACAAGCTCATCTGCACGGACAAGTCCGATTTCCGCATGACCTGGACGGATATTTCCTTCTCTCCGGACAACAGCGGTGCCATGCTTACAGTGCTTAAGAACGTGAACCGCACCCACACCAACATGGCCTATCTGGACTTTGCCGGCGGGGAGTACAAGGTGGTGACCAACCCGGCCCTTGAGGCCAGCCTGAGCGGTTGTGCCGTCATCAGCCCCTGGTTCTCGGAAGATGTAGCCTATTTCCTCTCCGATCAGAACGGTTTCGCCAACCTTTACAGCTATCATCGTTCTACTGGCGTAACGGCTCAGGTTACGGATTATAAGACAGACATCAATGCCAAATGGATTGAGGCCGATGGAGTGAAACTTCTGGCCGCCGTCTCCATCAGCCCCGAGGGCTCGGTGGTGCGGGTGATTACCCCGGAAGGGGAGGAGGTGGCATCGGCCATGTATCCGGCCACGCTTACGCTTCAGACCACGGTGGAGAACAAGGCTTACTTCACCGCCGGCGCAACGGACATCCTCTTCCAGATTTGGGAGGTGACGTATGCCGATGGCGCCCTCTCCCAGAAGGTTTTGGTGGATTTGCCTGAGAAGACCAAGAAGTCCATGATTGCTTCCCATGCGAAGAAGCTCTCCATCCCCACCTTCGATGTGGACCCTGCCACCGGTGAAACCCGCCAGCTGCACGCCTACCTAATGGTGCCCGAGAATCCGCTTCCCGCCCACCAGGCCCGCCTGATGGTGATGTCCTTCTACGGCGGAGACAATGCCTATGACATGGAACATCAAATATTTACTTCGGCCGGAATGTATGTTTTGAGCGCGTCTCCCCGTGGTTCCAGCGGTTTCGGCCGGGACTTTGCGGCCCTCAATGACCACGACCTGGGCGGCAACGAGACCATTGACATGATTTACTGTGCCCGTTATGTGTCGGAGATGCTGGGCATTCCTCCGGAGCGGGTGGGCTGCTTCGGCATGAGCCACGGCGGTTATGAGACCATGCGCCTGATGACTTTCCCCGGCGAGGTGAACGGCTTCAAGGCATCTTTCCCCTTCGGCTTCGGGGTGGCCGTGGCCGGTTTCTGCGACATCATCTGGGAGCACTATCACTCCAATATCCCCGACTGGGACTATCTGGAAGCCGGTGATCCGGTGACGGAGAAAGACAAGCTCATGGACCGTTCCCCCATCAGTCATGTAGACAAAATCAGCGGTCCGCTGCTACTGATTCACGGAGACCATGACGACCGTGTGGACATTGGCGGCTCTTCCATGCTTTACGATGCCTTGAAAGCGCAGGGCTCCCCGGTGGAATTCGTCATAATGGAGGGCCAGGGACACGGTTATAAGGGCCTGGACAACCAGATGAAGTATTACCGCTCCATTTTGGAGTTTATTCAGAACCACTCGGGACAAGAATAAATTGACAAAGTCTCAGATTTTTCGTAAATTTGCGCCGCTACAGAAAGCGACGCAAATTTTTTAATCAATATCTACTATGCAGATCGTACAAGTTTTCGGTAGAGAGATCCTGGATTCCCGCG